>CAWVWD010000209.1:0-7436 GCA_963933585.1 uncultured Saprospiraceae bacterium | reverse complement strand
AACTTTCGGATGAAGAATTTAAGTCAATCCTTCAAAATTTTACGGATGAATATGCTCAATTTAATTCTGAAAAAGAATTTCACGCATTCACATATTATTTTAATAACTTAACAGAAAATGAACAAGAGAATGTATTAAATGAATTAACTTATATAACATTAGATGAAAAGCTATTAGAAGCCTCTAATGGTATGGATGCTTTAGAAACAGAGCAACAGTTTTATGACTACATTTCAAATTATTCAAACATTTTGGAAATTCAAATGATGGATAACGGAGAAAAAGAAGTTGTGGAAAAAGAAATTAGTTTACATTCAATTGCTCCTTTTTTAAATATTGATAGAATTGTTAAAATTGGAGATAATTATGAAAAATTTATTAGTAACATTGAAGTAACATCAAATGATTATAGTCAATTAAAACAAATATTAGACTCAAAGAAAACTTTAGGCTTAACTTATAAAGAAGTTTATCGAATTCATTCCGGCTCTAAAGATAAAACTCACATAGGCACAACACTTTCGTGGGAAGCAACAAAAGATCAAAGAAGATGTAAAAATGATAGAAAGGTTACATTTTACGCTTATTTTAACTATGAGCCAGTTACTGCTCCAAATGGTGTTGTTTTTGATTTTAGAAGACCTAAAATGTCTGTTGTTGCAAGACGTAAAGGTATTCCTTGTATCTGGTATAACTATCGAACGAAGATTACATGGAATGACTTTTATGTAGAGTATAGCGTTAATTCTACTAATGAGGTATGGACTGAAGCTAATAAAAAAACAAACAACGTAAAAGCTTTATATCACAGTCATAATCTTATTGGTCATTCTAACTCTCCTAATGTTACATGGGAGCGTATAAAATCAAAAGTTACAACACGAGGTATGGGAACATCTAATTTAACAATAGATTTTTAAAATAGAGAACTCTATAAAATAATTAGGCAATTTCACTCTTATCTTTGAGTTAGGAGTAAAATATTTAAATAAAAAAAATGAAAAATCATATTATTGCAGTAGTAATTCTACTTTTTTTAGTACAAAATATAAAAGCACAAGAAACCTACCATGCAGAAGCCGCAACGGGTTGGATGTTTTTTAATTTAATAGGTAATTCTGACGATTTCTTAGGACAATATAAAGGTTATGGCATTCAAAATGACTTGACTTTTTGGCTAAATGATAATAGTACGAACAGGTTGAATTTTAAAATAGGATTAGGATATACGAATTTTATTCCTTTGGAATTTAGTGCATTACAAGATGCAACATCATCTTCTTATTTAGGATTAAAAACAGGATTAGACTTTACTATTTCTGATAAAACAAAATTGAAAACAAGTCTATCTACGTATGTTTTATTACATAAAGATTTTCAAGATTATAACAATTTGCAACGTCGTTTTTTTACTAATTTAGATATTGGTTTACAACAGCAAATTAGTAAAAATTGGTCTTTATTCTTTTCGACACCAATTACGTTAAGATATATGTATAAAAGTCAAAAAGGTGCAGGTTATTTAGGTTCTAGTGGATTAATTACCACTGATGCAAATGTTGAACTAATCGGATTAAATGTTGGTGTAAATTATAAGATAGGTAATAATAAAAAGGACTTCTTACCTAAATTGGATTTATCAAGGTCTGAAAGTTCTATTTCATTAGAAATTGGAGCGAGTTATTTATTTTATGATGTACTTAATCACGAAGAGGATGTATTGAACTATTATCAAGGACAAGCAATTCAATCTAACTTAAATATATGGTTTAATAAATCAATTCACGAGAAAGTTGATGCAAAATTTGGTTTAGGTTATACGAATTACAACCATATTAATTACAATGTAATCAATGCCTCAACTTCTTCTTATTTAAACTTTAGATTTGGAACAGACATACAAACAGGTTTACAGCCATTGAAATTATCCTTTGCAGTTTCTAATTATTTACTTTTAAATAAAGAGTTACAAGATAGTTATAAATTTCAAAAGCGATTATTTACCAATATTGATTTGGGAGCAAATATTAATTTGACAGATAGATTATCATTATCAATAACAACTCCTTTAACAATATTTCCTATGATAGAAGGTTATCGATGGGGATATTATCAAGATAGTGAATTTATTATTATAGATAATACGATTGTAGGAACAACAGGTTTGAGTATCGGTATTAATTATAAATTGAAATCAAATAAATAAAAAAAAAATTTACATTTATATTTTGGTTCTTTAACGAATTCCGTGGAAACTTAATTCTCGTTCTTTTTGAATATTGTTTTGTGTTGAAGTGTTGACGTTACAACACATCAACACAGAAATACAAGCCAATTCTGATTTGTTGTTTTATCACGGGATTTTTCAAAAATGCCTACATTTTTAAAAAATAATTATAACCTATGAAAAATAAAATTACCCTTTACTTATTTTTAATTGTTTGCCTAACATCATGTACCGATGAAATCAAGCTATCCAAAGATTTAGATGGTACATGGAGCATCGAATCTATTGAATCCGAAATTTACACGACAACACCTAACGAAACTAAAAACTTTAATAACGTTGGTACTCTTTCATTTGATCATTGTAGCAAAAGTGAAAGAAGTGATAATATAGGGCATTGTCTGGGAAGTTACAATATCACGATTGACAATGAGACCACTCAAGGTACTTTTTCATTTTTTACAGATATTGCTGCGGATAATAATACGTCTGAAAGTACCGAATATGAATGGGTTTTAATAAGTATTGATGATAATATGAGTAACATATCATTAAATGATTTATCTCTTTCAGGTAAATGGAAAATCGAAAGTTTAGAAAAAAAATCTTGTACTTTAGCGAAGCTACACCCAGGTGGATTTCAACGAATGTATTTAAAAAAATAATCCATGAAAAACATTTATTTTTTCCTTCTCCTTTTTGCCATCAATGGTTACGCACAAAAATCGACCGTTAGTGGTTACATTAGTGATGCTGCAACAGGTGAGCGACTCATTGGCGTAAATATTATTGAAAACCAAACGTATTTTGGGACAGTTTCCAATGCGTTTGGTTTTTATAGTTTGACCTTACCTTCCGCAGATTCGGTTACTTTGGCAATTTCTTATTTGGGTTATGAAACGCAAAATGTGCGGATTACTTTACGCAAAAACAATACTCAAAACATCAATCTTGCGACAAAAAGTCTTGATTTAGAATTAGTTACGGTTACACCCGAAACTTCAACGCCTCAAATGAGTACCGAAATTTTGTCTTTAGAAACCTTGGAAAGATTACCAATGTTGATGGGTGAAACTGATATTTTGAAAATGGTGCAACTTTTACCTGGCGTACAATCGGGCAGCGAAGGTTCAAGCGGTTTTCATGTTCGAGGCGGTTCGCCTGACCAAAACTTGATTTTATTAGATGGCGTTCCTGTTTATAATGCGTCGCATTTATTTGGTTTTTTCTCCGTTTTTAATTCGGATGCTATTAAAAAAGTAAAACTCGTAAAAGGCGGTTTTCCCGCTCGTTACGGTGGACGATTATCGTCTGTTTTAGATATTACCATGAATGAAGGCAACTCGCAAGAATGGAAAGGGAAAGGAAATGTCGGCTTGTTATCCTCAAAAATAATGATTGAAGGCCCTTTGCAAAAAGGTAAAACATCAATGCTATTCACCGCCCGAACAACCTATTACGATTGGCTTTTACGTCCTGTGATTCAGCTTATTGGTGATACTCAAATTCCATCCTATGGATTCTACGATATTACAGGAAAAATAAATCATAAAATATCTGAAAAAGATAAAATATATTTTAGTGTCTATACTGGACGTGATCGTTTTTTCAGTAAAAACAATAGTTCGTCTAGTGAGAACGGTAACAAAATAACACAAACCGATCTTTTTGAAATCGGTTGGGGAAATATTACGTCTGCCTTACGCTGGAATCGTTTAATTAATGAAAAAACCTTTTCTAATGTGAGCTTGATTTATTCACAATATCAATTCGGAATGGGAACGGAAAATCAAACGATAACAAAGTTTTCAGATGGAACAAATGAAACGGAAACCGATGCGATTACCTACAATTCATTAATCAAAGATTGGGGTGTAAATTGGAATATTGATTATTATTTATCACCCAAACATAGTTTAAAATCTGGTTTTACTAATACATATCATCGATTCACACCAAAAGCATTGCAACTAAAACAGCCATTAAATCTTGTACAAGATACAACCTTTGCAAATACGACAATTCAAGCCATAAGTTCCTCGTTATTTGTCGAAGATAAAATACAATTCACGCCCAAATTAAAGGCAAACATTGGAGTTCATTTCGCTAATTTCTATGTACGAAATACACTTTATCCGTCTATTCAACCTCGTTTGATGTTGGAATATACCGCTGAAAAAGATTGGCGTTACAGTATTTCATTTGCTTCGATGCAGCAACCGATTCATTTATTAAGCAATACGGGAGCGGGTTTACCAACGGATTTGTGGGTTTCTTCAACAGAAAATATCAAACCTCAAAAAGCTTGGCAAGTTGCCGCAGGTATTTTCAAGCAATGGAAAAATATCGGTTGGTCGGCTTCGATTGAAGCGTATTATAAGGATATGAATAACGTTATTGAATATGCGGAAGGGATTGATTTTTTGGAAGATGGACCCGAAACGAATTTGCTACAAGTAGGAACGCAATCATGGGAAGATAAGGTCGAAGTTGGACAAGGCGAGGCTTATGGTGCAGAGTTTTCATTGCGAAAAGAAACAGGCAAAATCACAGGATGGTTGGCTTACACACATTCTTATTCTAACCGATTATTTGAAAATTTAAATAATGGCAATCCTTTTCCGTATAAATATGACCGACGACACGATTTATCTATTGTCGCAACATACGAATTTTCTAAAAAATTTGACATGGGATTTAATTGGATTTTTAGTTCCGGTCATGCGATAACCTTGCCTTTAGAATCGTATCGAGTAAATCCGACAAGTGCAAATCCTTTTACTGGTGCATTACAATTTAATGGAAATGTGATTAATCACGGTGTTGTTAATGGCTATATGGAACGCAATGGTTTTAGAATGCCGAATTATCACCGATTGGATTTGAGTTTTAATTTTTATAAACAAAAAAAGCGAGGTGAACGTATCTGGTCAATTTCGATTTATAATGCGTACAACCGCTTAAATCCATATTTTATTCAATTGAATAGTGGTGCTCAAAATTCATTTTCACAAACGTCTATTTTTCCAATTTTACCATCATTTAGCTATAAATTCAACTTTTCAATTGCTAAAAAATGAAATCAATAATACAAATTTTACTTTTTACTTTTTTTTGTTTTTTAATTTCCAATTGCACAAAACCAATTGAAATTGACTTGCCCAATATTGCACCAAAATTGACGGTCAATAGTTTTGTTGGTTTGAATGATAGTATTTTTGTTTATATCAATCTCTCGCAAAGTAAAGCAAGTGAAAATAAGTTAGACACTGGTTTTGTGGTATTAGATACAGCAATTATTACCATGACAGATGCTGTTGGAAATACCGTAGAATTTGAAGAAACCTACTGGAAAGGGGGAGAATACAGAGGTTTTGAATTGATTCAAAATTCCGGTTTAGTAACGATTCAAGTAGAAACGGAGGATTATGAAATAGCAACCGCAACCGCAACGATTCCAACAAAAACGATAATTGATACGGTATTTCATCAAGACTCTGTTTCTCTTTTTAATGACGAATATTACGGAGAAATTCAAATTAATTTTCGAGATAATCCGAATGAAGTCAATTATTATGCCGTTGAATTATTTGAATATTGGAACTCAAAAAACACTTGGGAAATTCGTTCACCTTCTCAATCAACATCTGATGATTTGATTTTATTTAATCATTTTGGAAAGGTTTTTTTCAATGATGAAACGATAAACGGACAAGCATATACATTAAAATTAGGTTATGGAAGTGATGTTTTTAATAATTGGAAAATAAATGATGCTCCGCTTAAAATCGTTTTATATACCATTGATTTTCCATATTTTGAATACACAAAAGGTTTAAACAAGGCTTTTAATAATCAAGATAATCCGTTTTCAGAACCAACACTTATTTATTCTAATATTAACGATGGTGTGGGAATTTTCGGTGGTTATGTAATAGATTCTATGGTGGTAGATTTATTTTAAAATAGCTCAAAGTCAAAAACTACCGATTAAAAATCATCAAGGTTTTCTCAAAATTTCGGGGTAGGCTACCAAGTCATTTACGTATTCTCGCTGTTTTGAATGGTATTTAGTTTTGAATAATGAAAATTTTAGGATAATTTGTTTGTTTTGACATAGCTTTGTCAGCAGTTCTCGGTTTAAAATTTTTCACAATATGATTTTGTAAATAACTCATTATTAAGAAATTAAAAGACAAACGGTTACGGTGCGCTGCACCTCCTTATATTTGTTTTGTACTGTTTCTACAAACGGATTCGGTTCTCTGAACCTTTTCGTAACAAAATTAGGTTCAGAGGACCGAATCCGTTTGTAGAATTGATGATATTTTATCTTTTCCTAAGGTGCAGCGCACCGTAACCGTTTATTTTTTAGTTTCATTTTAATAAAAGGTTTAAACCGAGAATACCTGTATCTTTGTCTTATCAAATTTACACAAAAGTAATTCTCCTAAAATAGAGTCTTAATGACACTTAATTTTTGATTGTTACTAACAAAACCTAATTATCCATAAAATTTTCAAATAACTCAAACTACTTGGGTGCAATTGGAAATGACTTAATTCTTTTAAAACGCATTAACATGAAAAAAATATTCTACATTTTTTTAGCAATTATTTGTTATTCAAATTCATTTGGACAAATCACAATTGATAGTATGTTTGTCTATCAAACACCAGGTACAGACTCTTTGGCAAGTAGGGTCGATTCTATATATATTAGTGGCACATCTGAAGGGCAGGTATTAAAAAATACACAAATTGCATCTAGTCTTCTTGATGATTCTGTTATAATTTTATTAAGTTTTGAAGGGTGCGATTCTATTAATCCAACTTTTTATGACACTAAAATTGTATATGGTTATTATATTCCTAAAATTATTGTTTTCACTAAATGGGATACTACAGCGAATTGTTCCTATCCAATAGTGCCACTTTATACAGATACTTTACTTTGGTATGACTCTCCTGTTAATACAGACAATTTGATTACCGAAAAGCAAGTAAAAATCTATCCGAATCCTGCACAAGATGTATTGAAAGTAGAAATATCAGAAGGTATTCGACCTCGTAAAATTCTATTGATTGGTGTAAATGGAGCAATCATAAAAAGTTTTGAACCGAATGAACGGTTACTGGATATTCAATCCGTTCCTTCTGGTTTTTATTTTTTAAAAATTGAAACGGAAAATGGTTATCATCTAACTAAA
>CAWVWD010000208.1:0-7446 GCA_963933585.1 uncultured Saprospiraceae bacterium | reverse complement strand
GCATAAAATTGTATATACCGTAATTTTTTTTATTGTATACATATTGATATAGGATTTTATATTTCTATTTTTCTGTATTATAGTGGAACTGTCAAACTGCAAAAGCAGGATTAAAATAATTAGAATATGATAATAAGTATTACCTCATTAAAAGGCGGCGTTGGAAAATCTACATTTGCTACGAATATTGCAGTTTGTTTAGCACACGCTGGTTATAAAGTTGCGATTATTGATACGGATACGAATGCGAGTTCTGTTCACTGGTCAGGAATTCGTCCAGAGGAATTACCGTCAATTATGGTAACAGGAATCACAGATGCAAACGCATTGCGAAAAAACATTAACAAGATTCATCAAGATTATGATATTGTTATCATTGATGGAACGCCTTCAATTTCTAAATTGGTTTCGACTATTTTGATTGTTGGTGATATTGTTCTGATTCCGTTAAAGCCATCTGCTTTTGATATTTGGGCAATTGAGAAATTCTTGGAGAAATATGAACAAGCAAAAGCATTGAGAGAGGACATTCAGGCTTATTTTATCTTGAATGAATATCAAGAAAGTATTGTTTTTGATAGAAGTAGTCAAGATGCATTAAAGGAGTTGGAAATTCCAATTATGGAAACAACAGTTAGAACTCGGGTCGCTTACAAAGAGGCAATCATTGGTGGGATGGGCGTTTTTGAGTATCGAGATAAAAAGGCGAAGAAGGAAATGGTAAAATTAACGAATGAGATTATTGAAGTATTAAAAAAACAGAAATAAGACTTATGGTTTAATCATTTCATTATTTTTCATCTTCAGATAATTAATAACAAAACAATCAGTAATGAAGGTGGTAACAATCGAACAATCTTAATTATATATAAATTATGGCAAAATCATTTAATATTACTCCGACGCTAAAAAAAAATACGAAAGTAGAGCCGATTTTGGCGGAGAAAACGACTTTCAAGAAGACATTGAAAAATGTAGATGCGATTAAAGAAAAAGTTGAGAAAATCCATACAAAAGAAACGCCAGAAACGGTGAAAAGTAGAGTAGAGGTGGAAGTACCGCAAAAGGTGACGAAACCGAAGCCAGTTGCTAAAAAGGTGACGTCAAAGCAAAGTCTAAAAAAACCAGCTTCAACGGTTATTACGGAAAATTCTAAACGAATGACAGTTGTTATGCCAAAAGAAACACATCGATTATTGAAAATTAAGGCGATTAATACGGAAACAACGCTGAATGAATTAATCGTTGATTTGATTGAAAAGAATTTAGGAATACGCTAAATGAGTTTTCAGTAAAACACTGAAAAAAGTCCAACGGGCCGAGATCAATAGCACATGATTAATGGCATGTAAAAAAAATATTTTCAGTAATGGCAAAAAAACAACAATTAGAGGTTCAAGGAACGGTAATTCGTTTGTATTCGCAGGATGAAAAGGATTTTATCTGTATAACAGATATCGCAAAGCAATTTGAAGTTGGCGTTGCGTCGATTGAAAGTTGGATGCGGAATAGAAATACAGTAGAGTTTTTGGGAACTTGGGAGCTTTTGAAAAATCCAAAGTTTAATTCCGTCGGATTCGACGGAATTAAACAGAACGTAGGATTGAATACGTTTAAAATCTCTGTAAAGAAGTGGATTGAAGCAACAAATGCCGTCGGAATACAATCGAAAGCTGGTCGATATGGTGGAACTTACGCTCATAAAGACATTGCAATGCAATTCTGTTATTGGCTCAGTCCGACGTTTCAATTATATGTGATTCAAGAGTTTGATCGTTTGAAATCCGAGGAGGCGAAACGCTTGGATAATGATTGGAATATCCGTCGTGAACTGGCAAAAATAACATATCCATTGCAACAAACGGCAATTTATGAACGCTTAATTCCGAGTAAAATTAACCCGAAAGTTGCCGGTGCATTTTATGCAAGTGAAGCGGATCTGGTGAATATGGCGGTGTTCGGAATGACGGCAAAAGATTGGCGTTCTCAAAATCCGGATAAGAGAGGCAACCTTCGAGACTTTGCAACACATGAACAACTTGTTATCGTGAATACATTGCAATCACACAATGCACACTTAATTAGAAATGAAATTTCGCAAGACGAACGATTAGAAATTTTAAATGATATTGCGATTTATGAAATGCGTGTTTTGTTAAAAGCGTCGGCTGCGATGAATCGTTTGAAAGGGTAGGAGAGGAGTGTGTTTTGGATTTCTGAATATGAAATTTTGAGGTTATTCGTTTTTGATTTTTTTTGTAAGTAACCGGTTGACTAACCTAAAAATAAGAAAGGTTGAATTATTTATCAAAATCAAATAATTAATAAATCGATTTTTGATATTAATTTGAAGGGAAATAATGGAGACTGAGAAATGGCGTTGACGAGGATTTTGTGAAACATAAAACCGCGTCGATTTTCAAAATCGACACGGTTCATTATTCTATTTTTTTAAAAACTTTAAACTGTAATTTTGATCATTAGCACGGAAAGAGATAACGTAATAACCTTGATTCAAACCTTCTAAGCCATTGATATTGATCACATTATCACCAGAAGTATGTTGAAGTGACTTTACTAATTTACCATCAATACTATAAATATTCAAAAGAACAGCGTTTTGATTTGCTTCTTTCAAAACAATCGTTAATTCATTATCAACCGGATTTGGAAAATACGTTGGTATCTGTGTTTTAGCAATGGCCTTTGTTGAAGTTGCCGTTTCCTCATAGACTCGAACGTAATCAATTTCCATCGCATCTTCTACAAAATTTGGATCAATGCCTGGCTGAATTGCAAAATTCAACAATAAATATTGCTCCGTATCAAAAGGCCAAGTACTCGCATCCTTTACCGCTGGATTATAAGTATAATGAACAACGCCATCAACACTGAAAACCATTTTCTCTGAGGTCCATTCTAACGCATAAATATGGAAATCAGTAGAAGCCGTCGGAATCATTTGTCCGCCATGATTGACTGTTCCACCAAAACTCGAAGGCGTATGCATTGCACTTTGGACATAGTTTTGATTATTCCCCCAATGTTCCATAATGTCAACTTCGCCACAAGCTGGCCAGCTCGTCGTTCCAAAACCTTGTGTTTGCCAATAGGCACCAGTTTCCGTAATATTTTTTCCTAACATCCAAATTGCAGGCCAAGTACCTGCACCTGCTGGCAATTTTGCACGTACTTCTACTCTACCATATTGAAAAGCGAACTTTGAATTTAACCTTGCTGAAGTATATTGTTTCGTATGACCCTGATCGGCAAAAACTTCTTTTTTTGCCGTCAATTTCATAATTCCATTATCAACGACTGAATTCTCTGTTCTATTTGTATAATGTTGAATTTCACCATTATACCAACTTCCGCCAGCTGGTAGTTGTGTTTGATGAAACCATTTTGTTGCATCAATTGCTCCATCTGTATCAAATTCATCTGACCAGATTAAATTACCAAAAACTGTCGGTGCAGGAATTGTTCCATCGTAATCCATATCATCGATATACGCCAAAACGTTATCGTTATTATCTTCTCCGTTAATTTGAAGCAAAACACGATTAAAATCGGTACGCTGAGTCGGAGGAGGTGAACTTGCGTCTAAATTAATATATGGATCATTTTGAAAATCAAAAGTTACCGTTTGCCATTGATCTAAAGTTATCGTTTTGATAATTTCAGATTGAGTTGACCAAGCTGAACCTAATGTTCCATCTTGTAATTTTAAAGAAATTTGATTTGTTTGAGTACCTGTCAAGCCGCTTGAAGGCACAAAAATCTTCAAAGAAAAAGTATAATTTGAAGATAAGTTCAAGTTACTTCCAATATCAAATCGGACGTTTGCATATTGCCCACCAATGTCGTGATATTCTAAAACGGTTGCAGAAGTATTGATACCTTGTTGGTTTGGATTCATCAAACTGGTATTAAGATTACAATCATCTCCGAACCAAGTTGTAATTGTTCCATTCCCTTCAAAACTATCTTGAAGACTTATAGCTTGGGCTTGTGTGATAATTGGTAAACAAAGTAAGCACGCAAATAGTATTAAAAACTGTTTCATTTTAAAATGTTTTATTTGATTTATTTTGTTGTTAAAAAACAATATTAAGCCACAATGACAAGATTCTAAACCTTAAATCATTGATTTTAGTTTATGATGTAATCATGTTGTATTACGTCAAGTGATAAAATTCGATAGGAATAGAAAAAAATGAAAATTAAACTGATCATAACGTTCTAATATCACTTTTTTCTTTTTGCTTTCAATCACTTCATACCTGTTTAAATAACGAATCCTAAAAAGTATCGTTTATTTATATTCTTCCTACTTTGAGTACTCGGATATATGATTAATCAATTAGATTATAAGATATTTATTTTTTATTCTCCTTTTATAACTTTACCATTTCCAACTAATTTACCATCTTCATATATATTATAAAAATAGACACCGGCCACTAAGTGACTTGTATTTATTTTATCAAACGAATCTGCTGAATCTAACTGAATCGTTTCCATATTTCTTCCCAAAATATCATAAATTTCGATCGTCAAGGATTGCTGATTATTTGTCTCAATGATTAAATAATCGTCAAACGGATTTGGATATGTTTTGAAATTTTGAAGTAGCGTTTTGTCGTCTGAAGCGGTTGTACAATTTACGCTATTTCCGATCATATTCATTTCCATCCAATTCAAACGCTGTGAAATCCAATTTTTGAGGAACGTAACTTCCTGTGCGTAATCCTGACCAATGTAGGAGTTTGGCCAGACATAGGTTCCTAAAACATCCCAACGCTCAAAATTCCGAACTTGAGCATCGCCTAAGACCAAAACCATCGAATCTATAAATTGAAAAATCGTATCGGTATGCAAAACACCGGAACGCAATTCCTGCCATCGACAATTAAAATCATCTCTGAAACCTGAATCACTCACTAACTTGCTCCAGAAGAATGGAAATGGCGAACCACAGGTTTGATTATACTGAAATGCCCAACCATCGAACTCGCCATTATCACAAAAATCTTCATTGCCATAACCTAAATTATAATCCCAAATCGGACCACCGTAGATCTTTCCACCATCACTATCTTTCTCCTTATACATAAACGTACTCAATCTATACGCATCAATATTCCTTGTGATTTCTTGAATCATCATATAATCAATAAACGATGGCACGTCTAAGAACGAACGATAACCAGTCGTTGGATTATTAAAATTATTCGTTGCCATGGTACTTTCAAAGTAGTTGAAATGATTTTGAATATAAGTCTTTTGTAAGGGATGTAGATCAGCTGAATTTGGGTGATGGTAAGCATAGTAACCGTAACCATAAGGTGAAAACCAACCATTGTCAGGTCCCATATCTCTATCAATTTTGAAAATATATCCACCTGTTAATTCGTCACCTAAAGTATCTGTTGGTGAAAGCTTGGCAATATCGACTCGATTGTTATCTCGTTTTATTTTTTCTGTTAACACATAAACGCCCCAATATTGATTATCCAAAAATACTTCACAAAATCGAACTCGAGGGGTATAACCTCCGAATTGACCGCCAATATGATAGGTTAAAAAATTTCGCAACAATGACTTGTCAGCGTAAGGTCCATGCAAAACCCAATCATTTTCACTTGGCATTCCCAATAGCGAAACATTGTTATTTTCACCCAAAGAATCCCGAGTTTCTACGCTATATCCATTCTTTGGAAACGATGTAGAAGATGCTCCTCGAATCTCAATTCCGATTTTTCCATCGTAACCACTCGGCAAATCATCCAAATAATTCAGATTACCAATACCATTATCAATCACCTCCATATCGGCCATGATTTTTAAATCTTGCACGATTACTTGACTATTTGTATTGATTTTTATCAATGGTAAATTAGACGCAATAAAAGGCGCTGTAAACCAATTCGGAACAGGATTGTAAGGCGTATTTGTATTATTTAATGCAACAGAAAAGAAAAATCTCGCGGTCATATCAGAGGACGTAATTATATTATTATGAACCTGAACTGCCAACGTATTACTCCCCTCATTCAAGTATTGATTCAAGTCATTTTTTGTGACCAAAAAAGCATTCGGGTTTTGTCCTTGATACATTAATGCCTCCTTGTAAGTATAAGCAATATCTGTATGTAGAGGGGGAATTCCGATTGTCCCAATATTCGATCTTGCAATTTCATGGCCATTCAAGTAAGCGACAAATCCATCATCAAAATCTGCATGTAATATCGCTGTTAATATTTCTGAAGTGTCCGTAATATTGAAATTTAATCGCATGAAAAGCGATAAAGAGGGCGTAATAGTCGTGTTATCATCGCCATCTGCATAACCAATTCCACCAGGTCCAAAATTCCAGTTTGTTGGTGTAAAACTCGGTTGATTCCAATTCATAGGCGGAGCAGAATTTCCCACAAAATAATCCCAAGTATCGGTTTCGAATACTACCGTTTCCCAATGATCAATCGTATTTAATTGACTAATAGCATAAAAAGGCAATAAGCATAAAAGCGTAATATATAATGATTTCATATTGTTTAATAGTTATTATAATATAAATTATTATCCTAAAATATATTGTACAAAATATCTAAAATTTATAAAAAAACAGCAAACTCTATACAGTCTAAGCACAATACGTTTTAGAATTAGGTTTTATGACTTTTTGAATCGAATATGGGCTACCCACGTAAAGTTGGACAAAAGTATTACATTAGAATCTAGAAAAAGGTGCTATGAATACTTTAAAAAAGGTATAAAGTATTTTTGTTCGGAAAGAGAAAACGGTAAGACAAATATCCGAAGAAACGGGAATACTTAAGAGTACGATTCAATACCACAAAGGAAAAATAGTAAACCGAATAGGAGCAAGTGGAATAGGTTTTTGGGAGACCGAAGCGGGGATGAATTTTATAATCCGGTTAGTGATAGGAAATCTATATGTTTTGCTTTAAAGTCAGGAAATGGAGTAGGACGTTTGTGAGCGTTTTTGAAGTTTTGGAATTAGAGTATTACACAGGCGTATCAGAAACAGCGAGATTAAAAATAATGAACCAATTAGAGGGATTAATACTAAAGTACAAAGAGGCAGTAGAGGCTGAGATAACAGAAAAGGCAGAAGAGGTAAAAGTGATATTGGGCGTAGATGAAACATGGTTTGCCAATCCGACACCTCGGGGATAATATGTATTCAGTGTGCATGGAACTGTCAAGCGGTTATATATTTTTTGAAAATGAAAGTGATAGAATAGATGCCCACGAAGGGCAAACATACCAAATTATATCAGCTAATCTCAGTTTAAATATAGATAGCGGTCGCTTTTATAAATCATTGACAATCAATTGATTATATTGAAAAAATTTGTTTTACGTAATCTTTATTGAAAATAAATTAACGAATAAAATATTTCAAAATAAGATTTTTCA
>CAWVWD010000207.1:0-7452 GCA_963933585.1 uncultured Saprospiraceae bacterium | reverse complement strand
ACTGCCATCTTTTTCAATGACAAAACTAATTACAGCAGTTCCACTAACATCGTTTTCAAGAGCCAAAGTCGGATATTTGATGTTCGTATAAATAAATTTCAATAGCTCTTTTTGAGAACAATCTCGTCTTTCTTGTTTCGTCCAATCTACATTATCACAAGCTTTCCAAAGCGGCATCTCTTCCACAATATCAAAAATCTCATCGGTTTCTATTTCGGGTAAAATCTTTCTTGAAGGTGCAGTTTTAGTCGTTGCCGTCCAAAGCATTTCATTATCCACATTTCGTTCACCGCTAAACAGTTCCAAACAGAAAATCAATTTCCACCGTTTTTCCATCTTTTAATCTCCACGTTTCACCATCAGCGAAAGCCGATAAATGAATCATTCCCCCCGTTTCGAGGATTTTATCTTTCGTTCTTGTTATTAAGTTTGCTTTTAAAATATCGGATAATTTGTAATATTCTTGTAGCTCAATTTGAATTGATTCTTCGACTAGTTTTCCATTACTTTCGTAAATAAAATCATTGGAATTAATAGTTATTTTTGTGCCTTCTTTGCCGTAAATTGTCGTTGTTTTCCCTTTTAGAATTGCGAATTTTTGTGTTGACTTTTCTTGATAAAATGGATTTTTGATTATTGACTTTTCTGTGTTTGGTTCTGGAATTGCGTATGAAGTTGACATTTTTAAATCTGTTCCGTTGCCTTGAGGAGATTCCGACCTGCGTCGGAATGACGGTTTTATTAGAGGTTTTTGGTTTTGAACTTTATCATCAAAATTTTGCACCGTTTCAATTTTTGTATTTGAGTTTGCATTTGAAGTTTCTCCAGTTTCATTTTGACAAAAAAAAACACTCAAAATAGTTAAGCTGATAATTATCAATAGGCTTAATTTTTTCATTCTTACTAAAATTTAAGATTTGATTAAATATGTTGAGGGAGATGCTGAAACATTTAAAAATAGTGGTTGTTATAGCCCTTTGATAGTAAAATCATTATTTTCACCAACCATCAAATAATCACATAACTATTCAAAATATGAACGCACAAATAATTACGATTGGCGATGAGATTTTAATCGGTCAAATCATAGATACGAATTCCGCATGGATGGCTCAACAACTCAATGCGAATGGAATCGCAGTCACGGAAATTATTACTTGTAAGGACGATGAAGAAAGCATTTTGAGTGCTGTAAAACGAGCGTTATCACAAGTTGATTTGGTCTTGACAACTGGTGGATTAGGACCAACTAAAGACGATATTACCAAGAAAACTTTAGCCAATTATTACGGTTTTCCAATGGCGTTTCACCAACCAACTTTTGACATCATAGAATACATCATCACTCGTCACGGACGAACTTTGACAGAAGCACATCGTACTCAATCTTGGATGCCAGAAGGCATTCAGCATTTGGAGAATCAAATGGGAACAGCTCCGGGAATGTGGTTTGAGAAAGATGGAAAGGTTTTAATTTCTATGCCTGGTGTACCTTATGAAATGAAATATATCATTAAGAATCAAGCAATTCCTGCGATTCTTAACCGATTCAAAACCACGCCAATTCGCCATAGAACAGTTTTAACTATTGGTCAAGGAGAGTCAAAGATTGCAGAAATAATCGAAGACTTTGAAAATGATTTAGCAAAAGATCACATCAAATTAGCGTATTTACCAGGTTTAGGAAAAGTACGTTTGAGATTATCAATTTCGGGTGAAGATGCTGCAGCTTTGGATACGTTATTGGATTCAAAAGTGGCAGAATTGAAAACGCTGATTCCACAATATATTTACGGTTTTGGAAACACGACATTTGAAGCGGCTTTAGGCGATATTTTGAAAGCAAAAGGTTTGACGGTTTCGACTGCGGAAAGTTGTACCGGTGGTTTAATTGCCCATCAATTGACGACAGTTTCTGGTTCTTCGGCTTATTTTCATGGCAGCGTTGTGGCTTATGATAATAAAATCAAGCGAAATGTTTTGGGTGTAAAAGCCGAAACTTTGGAGGAGTTTGGAGCCGTAAGCGAAGAGACTGTTAGTGAAATGGTTCAAGGTGTTTTGAAGGTTATGGAAACCGATTATGCGATTGCAGTTTCCGGGATTGCCGGACCAACCGGCGGAACGCCAACAAAACCTGTCGGAACGATTTGGGTGGCGGTTGGAAATGCAAATGAAATCCGAACGCATAAATTACAATTGTCGAAAGACAGAACGAAAAATATTCAATATACCACTACGTTTGCGCTGAATTTCTTGCGACAAATGGTTATTGATTAATTAAAAATAAAAACCGTGTCGGTTTCAAAAACCGACACGGTTTAATCAAGTAATAAATTTTAATCTTCATTAATACTTCCACCTGAACTGGTATTCTTTTTCAATTTTTTGGGTGACCCTTCATAAGAAACTCGACCACCGCTACCGGCATCTACATCCAAAGATTCCGTCACATGAATACTAACTTCTCCGCCGGAAAAAGCACTCGCATCACAACTTTTAACTTTCAGATTATCGGCTTCAATACCTCCTGCACTACTTATAGGTAACATCGTATCCGTCGTATTTTCACTTACTTTTAGTTCGCCCGAACTACTTGTATTTACATTAAAAATTTCTATGTCCAACTTCAAACGTAAATCTGCCGCACTGGAAACATTACACTTAAAATTTGTTGTTTTAATCTTATTTTCAACGTTTACATCAGCTGCCGCTGACGCATCAATTCGCTATAAGTTAACCGCTATAATATAAATATCCACCTTACTATTTTTAATATTAATACCCTTTTCGATATAAATTTTCAATGCACCATTCTTAACTTCCACTTTGATATATTCTTGAATATTATCAGCTGCTTTTGTTTCGATACTTTCCTTATCACCCATCGTGATAAAGGCATTCAAGGCATTCAAGGCATCAAAAAAACCTTAATTTCATCAAATGATTCTGTCGATTCATTTTCTGTTATAATATTCCCACTTCCTTCTTTTAGTCCCTTTTTCTCTTGAAGTAAATAGATAAAAAATTCATAACTCATCCCTTTATCCTCACAAAACGCTTTCTTCTATCTGACCACTCAGCTGTCAAGCCGACGTCAACAATAATCTCTTTTTTCTCCGCATTCTTTTAGTTATTTTAGTTACTGCAAAGTTCTAGCATTTTTTTTAAATTTAAAATATGGCATTCGTTAATCGGATGCTTTTAGGATAAATTATTTACTTTTCATCATTAAAACACAGGAAATTAAAAATTATAAAAATAAATATAGATACATTTTTAATTCTTTGACAAACCATTTCGTTCTTTAAAATTTACTATCTTTAAAGGTTAAGTAATTGGTTATTAATAATTTAAACTCCACTTGAACGTACAGGCAGGTCCTAAGGCAGTAAATTGTGAAAGCAATTTTTACCTAAAATAGCTTACACTTCTTTATCTCAAGCCACACCGCTACCTGATCTGTTCGGAAAAATCTCGGTAGTAATCACCTCTATTAGATTTGTCAAAAAGCCAAAATTTTTAATAAAAAAAATTAAAAATGGATACAAAAATTAACTACGCCCTTTTATTAGAAAATCTGCACGAATGTCTCTTTATAATAAATCATGATTTGAAAATTCAAACATGGAATGATGCGATTACGAAATTTTCAGGGATAGCAGAGGGAGTTGCCTTAAACCAACACATATTTGATATTCTTCCTTCTCTATATGAAGAATGTGATTATTACTTTAGAGAGGCCGTATTAAAAGAAGCGAGAATTATCGATTTACAGCATTGCACACTCATCAAGCCCAAAAGTGGTAAAACTACCACCGTAAGTGCCCGATTCGTTCCTATGAAAGACGAGGAGAATAATATCTTAGGTATAATGGTCACCTTAAAGGAAAATACTCATGTATTACAAAATACCTACTTTGAGATGCTTGAGGCGGTATCTATAAATGCAAATGACGCTATTATAATTACTCGATCAGGCCCCCTTGACTTTTCTTCAGGACCACAAATTGTTTATTGCAATCCTGCTTTTACGAGAATGACGGGATATCTACCTAAAGATGTACTTGGTAAAACGCCTCGTATTTTGCAAGGGGAAGAAACATCTAAAGTAGAACTTAGTCGCTTAAGAAAAGCACTCGATTCTTGGGAAAGTTATCGTGGGCAACTCTTGAATTATACCAAAAGCGGAGAAAAATTTTGGATAGAATTAGATATTGTTCCAGTTAAGAATGAAGAAGGGTATTATACGCATTGGGTAGCCATACAACGGGATATTACCGATAGGCGACAAATTCTTGAAAACCTCAATGACCTTAATAATCACCTTGATAATAAAGTTGAGGAACGAACTAAAGAATTAGAGAATTTTTCTTACTTTTTAGCACACGATTTAAAACAACCTGCCCGTATTGTGGCAAGTTTTGTAAAGTTATTTGAAAAAGAAAATACTCACTTAGAAGGAAGGTCTAAGGAATATTTAAAATATATTAATCAAGGCGTTAATTCGATTACACAGATGGTTGATGCACTCCTTAAGCTAACGGTACTGAATGACACCGATTTGAAAATTTCTCAAATTTATTTTGAAAAAATTATTTATCAGACGCTGGATAACCTTCGGGAAGAGATTATAAAGAGAAAAGCTAATATTATACTTGATAGTTTACCAGAGGTGAGTGTAGATAAGGAGTTGATGTTAAATCTATCTCAAAATTTGATAGAAAATGCCATTAAATATTCTGATAAAGAAATTCCTGAAGTAAAAATTTATGCTACGGAGGAAGAAGGGTTTATCAGTATTCATTTTCAAGATAATGGCATTGGATTTCATAATGAAGAGATAAAAGAGGCCTTCGAGCTTTTCAAGAGAAATACAAAAAATAAGGAAATTAAAGGACAGGGTATCGGATTAACAATATGCAAGAAAATCGTAGAAAAACATCAAGGGGAAATAACAATTACCTCAGAGCTTAATGTTGGCAGTACGATTACGGTAAAATTACCGATAGAGAAAAAACGGCAGTCGTCTTTATCCGAATAGTCAAGATAGAAACAACTGAGTCGTATCTTGTATTTTAACTATGCGGCTAACTATGGACGATAAATGGTTGGGTTTTATAATAAATTGAAAACCAATTGTTTATAAAAATTCGTTCAATCTTACATGAGTAGCTCATATTTTTATAATAATAATTGTTATTTATTTCATAATATTTTATATCAAGGATATGAAAAAAATAAAAGCACCTAACCAAAAACATAATGAAGATTCGGAATCGTTCAAAAATTCGTTTGACGAAACGGAGCATATCTTAACCGCAATACTCGATGATACAAAATCAGGATATTGGAGTTATAACGTCGAGACGAAACTGGTAACATTTAGTTCACAGTTTTTGGCCGTACTTGGTTATGAGAAATCTACGATGAATAACGATATCGATACCTTATCGAAGTTAATGTTATCAGATAAGTGGTTAATAATAAGGGCAATTTTGGAAATGAAAATAAATACGCTCTCTTGCTATGATGATTTTATACTTTATCAGAAAAAAGATGGACAATTTTTGTCTTTGCCATGTAGGGGACAAGTGATTAAATACAACGATAAAAAATCAACCCTATTTATTTTTAATCATAATATAGCTCCTATCGAAAACGAATTATCTAATCAAGAATTAATTCAAGAACTTGGACAAAGGAATTATCGCCTTCAAACCTCACTAAGCGCCTCGAAAATTGGGGTTTGGGATTGGGATACTGTTAATAATATCCTGCTTTGGGATGATATCATGTATGAACTTTATGGGACTTCGAAAGAAAAATTCGCAGAAGCGTATGAGTCTTGGCAGGCAGGTGTGCATCCTGACGATATTATAAAAAGTAATCAAAATGTTCACCTCGCACTCTCGGGAAGTAAGGAATTTGATACGGAATTTAGAATCGTTTGGAGCGATGGTACCGTTCGACACATAAAAGGTATGGCAAGTATAGAACGAAACAGTGAAGGGCAGCCGTTGCGAATGATTGGTACAAATTGGGATATTACTAAAGAAAAAGAAGCCGAATATGAAAAGTTGAGGATAAAACAACTTGAAAGTCGCAATCAAGAGCTTGAACAGTTTATATATGTTGCTTCGCATGATTTAAACGAGCCGCTGATTACTATTTCAAGTTTTACAGAACGTCTTCAAAATGAATATAGCCATCTTTTTGATGAAAAAGGGTCGAGGTATTTAAAATTTATAACCTCCGCCTCCCAACGATTAATGGCATTGGTTTACGGTTTATTGGATTATTCTCGTATAGGTATTGACTTAAATATTGAAGCGGTTAATACCTTGCAACTCGTTCAAGGAAAAGTTAATGGTTTAGCAGAAATTGTAAAAAGAAAGAAAGCAATTATTGAATTTGATACCCTTCCGATAATAAAGGGTTATAAAATAGAACTCGGAGTTCTGTTTCATAACCTTATCGCCAATGCTTTAAAATTTACGAAACCCAATATTCCACCAATTATTAAAATTATAGCAGAAAAAAAGGATAATTTTTGGTTATTTTCCATTAGCGATAACGGAATAGGAATAGACGATTTATATAAAAAACGAATATTTTTTCTTTTTCAGAAGCTTCATAACCACAAAGAATTTGATGGTGTAGGTATAGGTTTGTCGCAATGTAAAAAAATTGTTGAAATTCACGGCGGACAAATATATTTCAAATCTGAATTAGGAAAAGGAACTATATTCTATTTCACGTTACCAGAAAAATATAAATAGTATGAAAACAAAATTAGATAGAATATTACTAATCGATGATGATGAAGCAACCAACTTTTTACATCAATTAATCATCGAAAAAATGGATATTACCAATGATTTGGTCGTAAAAGAAGACGGTAAAGTGGCGATCGAGTACTTGATGACTAAAAAAAATACTTTTTATCCCACGCCTAACTTGATTCTACTTGATATTAATATGCCAAAAATGAACGGCTGGGAATTTCTGGAAAGTTACAAAGACCTGTCAGAGGAGCAAAGAGGTGAAAATGTTATTGTCATGCTAAGTGCTTCACTTAATCCTGATGATATGACTAAGGCTAAAGAAATAGCTTTAGTTAAGGATTTTAAAAATAAACCGCTAACGGAAGAAGAGATAAAGGGAATTATCAAAAAATACTTTCCAGACTTTGTTTTTGATTGATGTTCCCAAAAAAAGTAACTGCGTCGATTTTTTTTAGTGTAGGAATAAGCCACACGGTTTTCGCAAAAAACGTGAAATATAATCGGTTGCAAGTTACTGGTTTACCCGCGAATACTTAGTCGTAAGTCAAGTTAATCATGTCGGTATTTTTTGACAAAATATTGCCGATAACTTCGTTAAAATTTATTTTCATCACTATGGCTATGCAAAGAAATTTTGCCTCGTTCTCGATAAATTTTGATATAAAAT
>CAWVWD010000206.1:0-7454 GCA_963933585.1 uncultured Saprospiraceae bacterium | reverse complement strand
TTCGAAATGCAACCACGATTTGTAAATCTGCCTTTAATGCTCGAAGTTCTTCTTGAAATTCAGGATTTTTTAAATTCTTAGGTTGTAAAACCTTCAAATTATTCGCAACAGCGTATTTCTTGACAGCAGATTCTATTAATTTCTTGTTTCCTCGGCCACCATATTTATCCGTCGCAGTAATTACACCCACGACGTCATAACCGTTTTTTACTAAAATATCTAGAGAAGGAACGGCGAAATCGGGCGTTCCCATAAATATAATTTTCATTCAATTTGGTAATTAGTGATTAGTAATTAGTGATTAGTTTGTTCCATTTAAAATTGTATTTATAGTATTAAATTCAATTTTTTGTTAGAACGATGAATCACGAATCACGAATCATGAATAACTAAAGAATTAACCAATTAGAAAAATAGTTGGTCTTTTATGCAAATTTGGAATAGTTGTTTTTTTCCATTCCGAAACCGTTTTCGTAATAATATATTCTGTGGGTAAAGTTATATCAGCCGCAATGCAAAGTCGAGTATTTGGTGATAAATTATTCAACATTGATTCTATCATTTGCTGATTTCGGTAAGGCGTTTCGATAAAAATTGAAGTGACACGAGGTGCAGATTGTTCCAATTTTTTTAAAGCACGAGTTCGCTCAGGCGTTTTTGGAGGCAAATAACCATAAAAAGTAAATTGTTGACCATTCATTCCTGAAGCCATCAAAGCGAGTAGGATAGAGGACGGTCCAACTAAAGGGACAACCTCAATTCCTTTCTGATGAGCCAAAGCCACGACTTCCGCCCCTGGATCCGCAACACCCGGACAACCAGCTTCTGAAAGTAAACCAATATCTTTTCCTTTCAATGCATTTTGCAAATACTCATCGATATAATTTTTTGCATTATGCTTGTCTAATTCGTGAATGGTAATCGTATTTAGCGGCTTATCAATTCCGGCAGCTTTCAAAAATCGCCTCGCTGTTTTCGATCGTTCTACGATATATTCTTCTACTTCTTGAATGACATTTACGACATAAGAAGGAATTGTATGTAAAGCGTCATCGCCCAAAGTTGTTGGTATTAAATAGAGTTTCCCTTTTTTCATGTGTATCGGTAAATAGCTTTATTATTAAAGTTGTAAAGGTCATCTTCTTTTTTTTATTCTCAAAATGTATTTGGATTATAAAAGTTACAATCGTAATAAAATCGTTTAATGATTGAACCTTTCGCTTGAAAATAGAAGGGCGTCAAAACGCCAAACCTTAATTCTAACTAAATCCAGTTTTATCGTCTGGTTTTTCTCCCTTTTAAGGGAAATATTGAGTCTGTGTTTATACGAGAGAGCGACAAAAGCCTTGAACCAAAATATGAAAACACCTCTAATTAACACCTTTTTTTCAAAGCTGTAAAATGACGCTCCGAATGATAAATTGTAAAAAAGAGCATTTTGGGAATCGTTAATTTTCCTAAAAATGGATGAGGCTATAAATAAACACTCAAATTCACTGCATTTTATTTACAGACCATTTTCAATCATTTCCTCAAAACGGTACTTTGTTCTATTATTCTCACCGAAAGTGTTTCGTAATAAGAATTTTAGTATTCTTAAACTTTGATTTAATAGTTTTGTATTGGGAATTAAGTGTTTAATGTGCTCCATAGTGATTCATTTTTTTATTGGGCTTTTTTTTAAATAGGTTATCGGCATCACTCTCTAATCAATTGATTAATAAATGATAATGTCCATTTAATATCATAAGGTTGTTTGACAATTTTTGTCTGTAGCGTAAGGTTATGAAACGGTTACGGCAGGTAAAGACAGCCGCCACGGAAATCATAATTTACGAGAGTTTGGTGAAACCTGTCAAAGAACCTATTGTTAAAATCCACTTATATATCAGGAATCAAGCGCAGTAAAAAATAGCGAATGAAGAATAGCCATTTTAGGATGGATTTTACTAACTTCTCAAAATTGATAATCTGGAATTTTAGAAAAAAAGACCAACTCAGTATCAATATTAAATGTATTATGATGTAATTTTATATCATTCAGGACTACTTTATATTGTCTTTTTATTTATAAATTAAGTAGACTCTAAAATTTGATGTATTACCTGGCTTCGGTATAGATTTACAGGTGATTGTATTTTAATTTTTGTGACTAAAAACTGAGAAAGTTGGTTATTTAGTAAATAGAGGAATGAATTATTATTAAATAATTTATTAAAACTAATTTTAAAATGACTAATTTTTTAAACCCCATCTGTTTTCACCGTTCATTTATCCAATCTTTTTCATCTTTTCTCTATTATTTTTTGAGATTAGGGATAAAGATTATAATTTGCTTAAGTTTAAAATAGATAAATTTGTATCAATTTTGGAAATTAATGCCAATTTTGATGAATAAAAATAAATAATCATGAATCCGGAAGAAACGAACAATACAGAGAATCCTCAAGATGATAAAGCTGCTCGAATGAATAAGTTTTTCGAGGAAATGAACACGAAAATTGAGGCAGAAGACAAAAGTGTTCCGCCAGTAGAAAAATCAAAAACACAAGCTCCACCAAAAAGGAAATCTTACATTGATGACCTTAATAATTTGGAAAATAAAGTGGACAATTTACCATCGATACCACCGATTCCACCCGTTGAGGAAAAGCAATCTTTTATGAATGCTTTGAAAGACTTGAAAAAGGAACTTGATCCTAAAGCGGATGAATTAATGGATTCTGCATTTACGAAGGCGAAAGGTCTTTTCGGAAAAGTGGAAAAAGAAGCTAAAAATGCGTTTAGCAAATTTGATAATTATACGGATGATTTGCAGTCTCGCATGAAAAAAAAAGATGAAGAATACGAAGCATTGAAAGAAACTCGCCGTGAAAAAAATAATGTGGATGATTCGTTATTTGAAGGAACTGGAGGTTTATTTGGCAAAGCTGAAAAATTCTTAAAACAAGAAGAGTATAAAGAAACTAAAAAGGAAGGCGAAATTACAGTTATTCCTGCATCAACGGATAAACCAAAGAAAAAGGAAGTCAATCCCGATGAGACCGTTTACGGATTTGAAGATTTAGATGGTGATGGAGATCCAATTATCGATGATGCGATTATCGAGAAATAATTCATTTGAATTGCAAACAGTGGGCTACAAATTATTTGACCGTTTTGACGTGGGATAAATCCTATGTCAAAACGGTCAAATAATTTATAATTCATCATTTATAATTTTCAAAAAAAACTATCCATTTACACTCATTTTAATTTTCTTCTCTAACTCAGTCACGGTTGATTTGAACATAGAATCAGTATCCAACATATTCTTGACGGCTTGACAAGAATAAATTACCGTACTGTGATCACGTCCGCCGAAATTCTCTCCGATAGCTTTTAACGATTTATTTGTTAAATTTTTCGCTAAATACATAGATAATTGACGAGCGATTACGACGGAGCGTTTACGAGTTTTTCCTTGAATCTTTCCGACGTCCACATCATAATGATCAGCCACTAACTTCGTAATATATTCAATGGTGATTTCTTTAGAAATTTCAGAAACGAAATTCTTAATCACTTCTTTTGCTAAATCCACATCAATCTGCCGACGATTCAACGATGATTGAGCAATCAAAGAAATTAATGCTCCTTCTAATTCACGAATATTATTTTTGATATTAAACGAAATAAATTCAATTACATCTGGTGGCAATTCCATTCCACCTTTCTGAATTTTATTTTGAATAATTGCCATACGAGTTTCGAAGTCAGGAGCTTGTAAATCAGCTGAAAGTCCCCATTTAAAACGAGAAATTAAGCGTTCTTCCATTCCTGCCAAATCTTTTGGAGGTCGATCAGAAGTCAAGATTAACTGTTTCCCACCTTGATGTAATTGATTGAAAATGTGGAAGAAAATTTCCTGCGTCTTAATTTTATTTGCTAAAAATTGAATATCGTCTACAATCAAGACATCTATTAATTGATAAAAATTAACAAAGTCATTAACAGCATTGTTTTTTAAAGATTCGATAAATTGATTGGTGAACTTTTCTGATGAAACGTATAAAACCGTTTTATCTTTTTTGTTTTCCAATACGTGATTACCAATAGCGTGAGCCAAATGCGTTTTTCCCAACCCAACACTTCCGAATATAAACAACGGATTGAAAGCGGTTCCTCCCGGCTTTTTGGCAACGGCTGAACCGGCGGCTCTCGCCAAACGATTACAATCACCTTCTATATAACTTTCGAAAGTATAACTTTCATTGAGTTGTGGTTCAATTTTTAATTTTTGAATGCCAGGAATAACAAACGGGTTTTTGATTTGATCTTTTACCCTTTTTCCTGGTCGAACACCATTTGCATCTTTATCTATCAAGTTATGCTTTGGTTTCGGTGATTGTTGAACCGAAGGCATAATTTGATACTCCAACTTTCCTTGAGGTCCTAATTCCTTACGAATAGTTTGCTTTAAAATATTGACATAATGCTCTTCTAACCATTCGTAGAAGAATTTATTCGGAACTTGAATCGTCAAGACAAAATCATCTAACTTAACTGCACGGATCGGTTCGAACCAAGTCTTATAGCTTTGAGGATTAATTTCTTGCTGAATTGTTTCCAAACAATTCCTCCAAATATGTTCGTAAGGTTGATTCATCTAAGCGATACTTATTTTTAATGTTCTACAATAGCCTTTCGGCAATTATGGATAATTCGGTATTAGGTTTTATTTCAATTATAAGTTATTAACTATTAGTGATTTATCGTTTTAAGATTTTACCATAAGTTGTTTTTATAACTTCATTTATCGCTTTTTATAAATACTTGGATTACAAATTATTTATAAAAAGATTTAGTTTGATTATTAAATTGAAACCTGTCAAGTCTTTTACCAATAATTTATGCTGGTTTCACTAATTGATTCTTGCAAGTTGAGCAGCGTTTCTTTTTATTCTTTTCAAACACGACATCAATTCTTCCTAAAACAATTCCCGCCCAACCAACTTGATGAACCATTACAGGTTCTCCATTTTGATTTTCAATTAAATCTGGTTCACGCATAAATGTGTGCGTATGTCCACCTAATATTAAATCAATATCTTTACTTGAAGCCGCTAAAGCTTTGTCATTCACTTGATCTGGGTTATTTCTGAATTTATAACCGATGTGTGATAAACAAATAACGTAATCACATTTTTCCTCATTTTTCAAAATAGAAGCATAGTGATTTGCCCTTTCAATCGGATCTAAATAAATTGTATTTTTATATAATGATTTTGGTACAAGACCTTCTAACTCAATTCCAACTCCAAGAATACCAATTTTTACATCGCCTTTCTTAAAGATTTGATACGGTTTTGTAGAACCATTCATAATCGTATCCGAAAAATCATAATTCCCATTAATCAATGGAAATGAAATATTCGGTAATTGCTTATACAAACCATCGACTCCAATATCAAAATCATGATTTCCAATAGTCGCAGCATCGTATTTCATTTCTTCCATCAACTTAAATTCCAATTCGCCACCAAAGGAATTAAAATAGGGCGTTCCTTGAAAAATATCTCCGGCATCTAAAAGTAATACGTGTTCTTGCTCTGCACGAATCTTTTTGATTAAAGCCGCACGCCTTGCGACGCCACCATAGCCTGCATTTCTACCACTTTCAAAAGGTTCAATTCTGCTATGAACATCATTCGTATGTAATATCGTCAGGGTCATAAACTCTGGATTCCTTGCCAGTACTTCGAGCGGTAAAGCCCCCATACCTGTCAGTAGTGCTACACTTCCGAAGGTCTTGAAAAAACGACGCCTACTTTGCATATTTGATAAGTATTATAGTGAAAAACTATTTAGAGAATTTCTGAATTGAGGTTTACAGTCACTCAATTTGGAACGGTTAGCTAAGGTAAAAAAAACTATGGAAAAATGTAAATCCAACTTTGACTAACCTACCTTAGTAAAATATAAATTATTATCCATAATTCTTTATAAATCAATATTTTAACATTTTAATTCAGCTGAAAATAGGCAGGAAAAAGATTTTGAAAAATTATATAAATTGATGATTGATAAATTAAAACGATAAATTAAATCAATTAGCTGTTAATCTTTAAGCGATACAGTTAAAATCATCTTTTTGCGAAGTAGGGGCGGTATGAATATCAAATATTGAATTTTAGTTCGTCCCGAAATTTCAGAAAATAGCAGAATTTTAACCGTTATAACGTACTTCAAGTGATACCTTTTAGTATGGTTCTATACATTAATTTATAAGTTCTGATTCCGGTAAAGCCAAAATTATTTTAGGTACAAAACTCGATAGTTCATCTTACGGCTTTCTTCTTGACCAAAAATAACCTAATAACAAACCTGCAATCATATCCCATATCCCCCACCAAGCTGCGATAACCGCCATTCCGCCTAGCTCTTCAAAGAAATTAAAAATAATAACTAAGCCTAATCCGGCGTTCTGGATTCCAGTTTCGATGGCTAATGTTCTTTTATCAGCTGTGCTGAATCCAAATAATTGTCCTAAACTATAACCGGTAATGAGTGCCAAAGCATTATGAGCGAAAACCATAATGAAAATTACGCCAATATATTCTATGAAGTATTGGCCATTTTTCAATAACGCAAATACAATAAATATAGCGAAAATGACTAATGACAATCGTTGAATTGGTTTTATTAACTTCTTTGTAAAGTTCGGAAGTTTATAGCGAAATAGCAAACCTAATATCAATGGAACACCTAATATCATGACGACCGTGCCTAACAACTCCCAAAAGGGAACATTTACTTTTTTTAATAATAATTCAGTTTCAGGATATAGACTTGCCCAAAATGTAAAATTGACAGGTACTAAAAATGCGGCGATTGTACTTGCAATTGCAGTAAGTGTCACAGATAAGGCTACATTGGCTTTTGCTAAAGAAGAAATAAAATTAGAAATATTTCCTCCGGGACAGGCTGCAATCATAAATAAACCTAAAGCGACACTTGGTATTGGTTTTACAATTAATACAAAAAGGAAAGTGACTAAAGGCAATACGAAGAATTGAGATAAGAAACCAACCAAAACCAGTTTGGGCATTTTTGCTAATCGTTTAAAATCCTCTAATGATAAGCCTAAAGCGACACCAAACATAACAAAACCTAAACAGATATTCATTATCATTAATGTGCTATTATCGAAATTTAATTGAACATTATCTAATTCTTGCATAATTGGATTGTAAGGTTGTTAAATATATCTCAATGCATAAAAATAAGTGCTTGGACAAAATTATTCTACACTTGATTTATGATTTTAAATTTATAAATAATTGATAATCAGATTTAAAAGGCCCTTGTAACCTAGAACAAAAAAATAACTTTGTTTTAATTTAGGTATTTAATCATGCTGGATTACGCACCAATATTAAAAATATATATTTAACATGTGGAATATTTAATAA
>CAWVWD010000205.1:0-7467 GCA_963933585.1 uncultured Saprospiraceae bacterium | reverse complement strand
TTTTTACTGGGTCTGGGTTATCTCTTCTGGAAATTCAATAAATCCAAAGACCGACCGATCAACTTGTAAGTTGGTCATCGTTTTTGCTAATAAAATACTTGATAAGTGAGTAGGTAACTTTAAGTCACCTACTCACTACGATTAACTAATTAACCAAATTATAAAATGAGTAACTTTCAAAAAAGAATCCTTACTGCAATTGTCTTAATGTTATTCGGTATTGCAGGTTTGTCGGGCAATTCGTTTCTGTTTTTGATATTTTTTGGTGTAATAGGTGGGTTTTGTTCATGGGAATATTATGATTTAGTATTGAGAGATAAATCCTCTCGGTCTAAAATAAGCCGTAAAATACTTGGAATGATGATTGGTGTTTTACCATTTATATTATTATCAATACACTACCTCGTTCCTGATACCTTAACGATTATACACGTTGGATTTATTTTCTCGGTCGTCTTATCATCCTTATTTGTGATGGAACTGTTCGTAAATTCAGGTACACCTTTTTCCAATTTAGGATATGTTTTTACTGGAATTATCTACCTCGGAATTCCATTCGGAATATTAGTTCCAATTCATTTTGTTTTTGGAAATGCACCAATAATTGGAATGTGGGTTTTTGTTGCCGCTTTCGATGTTGCCGCATATTTAGTTGGTTCTCGAATTGGTAAAACACCCCTTTTTCCACGTATTTCACCTAAGAAAACCTGGGAAGGTGTTGGTGGAGGTGTCGGCTTATTAGTGATATTTTTCTTCTTATTACCAATGATTTTAGAATGGATTTCTACCGTGTCTGGTTACGAAATTGCAAACGAAATTAGGTATAAAGATTGGATTGCAATTGCAGCGATTTCACTGGTATTCGGAACGTTGGGCGACTTGATAGAATCTATGTTGAAACGAAATTTAGGAGTAAAAGACTCCGGTAATTTATTACCCGGTCATGGTGGATTTTTGGACAGGTTCGATAGCGTATTTTTCCCTGTTCCGTTTATTGCAGCTTATTTATTTATGTTCGTTCATTAATAATAAATCAGAAAGTAGAAATCTGACAGATTTTATTATTATAGAGTTTACACAAAAAGTAAAAATCGTCATTCTGAGATAATCGGGATGACGATTTTTTTATGCGTCTTCTCGTAGATAATTACAAATCCTTTTATTCCTCAAAAAGTGAATACTCCTCTTTTTCTGCATTTTAAAAATCAATAGAAGTAAGGTAAAGTCATGTGACTTCGTTTGAGGAATAGTGAAATTTTCTCTGGAAATGTATCTACTTTTTGATTATAAATGGAAGCAATATAGGTTATTTGGAAAATGTGAGGTATCCATTTTGATATAATTGATATTTTATCAATTATATCAAAATTAGTCAAGCCGCATCTTTTTTATTGGAAGTATCCAAATAAATCAACTGCTTCCCTTTTTACGTAAATATGGAGTTTCTTTGAACCATTTAAGTGCAAACGCATTAAAATACGATTATTTACTTTTTATAATGGATTTTTTTGATTTTATGCTAGAAGTATTAAGAAAAAATCAGTTGATGAAATCGAAATTAGGATAATAGAAAATACAGTTTTGTAGAGAATAATAGGATGTGAATAATAGTGCATCATTATAAAATATTGTGAAAATTATTGCAATAGTTTTAAAAAAAGACTAATTAATGCTTACTATTGCTAGGGTATTTTCAATAATTACAAGATATTCTTTGGAAGTGGGTACTTTATTAAACTGCTAAAGAAAGTCAATTTTGAAATATAATTTTTAGATTAATCAATTTGAAAAAATTAATTATGGTTTAGTCCGTAAATAAAACTTTAAAGCGATATTTTGTATTTATTGAGTTCATTAGTTGAATTGAAATCAAAACAAAAAATATGATTCTTGGTATTTTGAATGAGCATGACCAACGAGTTGCGATTGTACCTCAATTAATAAAAAAGTTTCAAAAGTTAGGATTTGAAATTTGGATAGAAAAGGGTGCTGGCGAAACAGCTTTTTATTCCGATGCAGATTATGAATCCGCAGAAGGAAAAGTCACCTCAAAAAGTGAAATATTAGCAAATGCTGACGTTTTGGTCACGTATCATCCACCTTCTGATGATGACCTTAGAGCATTGAAATCACAAGCACTTGTGGTGAGTACGTTTGCTCCGTACATTGATGATTCGATTATCGAACATCTAAAACAATTCGATATTATTCCGTTCAGTTTGGATATGATTCCTCGTACGACGATTGCTCAATCTATGGACGTTTTATCTTCTATGGCTTCGGTTGCTGGGTATAAAGCCGTACTGGAAGCAGCGAATTATCTGCCTCGTTATTTTCCGATGTTAATCACCGCAGCAGGAAGTATCAAGCCTTGTTCGGTTGTGGTTCTGGGAGCAGGTGTTGCTGGATTGCAAGCGATTGCGACAGCGAAGCGACTCGGAGCAGTTGTGGAAGCTTCAGATCCTCGTGCAGCAGCTCGGGAAGAGATATTGAGTTTGGGCGGAAAGTTTATCGAAGTTGCCGGTGCAAATGACGATATTGGAGCTGGCGGTTATGCTGTGGAACAGTCAAAAGAATTTTTGCAAAAGCAAGCTGAATTGGTGCAAGAACGAGCTGCAAAAGCAGATATTATTATTACGACTGCTCAAGTTCGTGGTCGAAAAGCACCTGTGTTGTTACCAACTTCGACCGTTGAGAAAATGAAAAAAGGTTCGGTAATTGTTGATTTAGCAGCTTCAACAGGTGGAAACTGTGAACTTACAGAAGACGGAAAAGTCATTAGTCATAATGGGGTAACCATCATCGGAGATTCTAATTTGGCAGCCAAAATGCCGACAGATTCTAGTTTTTTATTTTCCAATAATATTCATAATTACCTCAAAATCATGGTCAAAGATGGTCAAATTGATTTAGATTGGGAAAATGAAATTATCGCAAAATCTTGTTTGAAAAGTGAAAATAAGGGTGAAAATTAAAGTGGAAAGGCATTACGTGAAATACGCTATACCGTATTTATTGTCTACATTCTACGCTTATTTTTACTTCAACTTTTACTCTTACTTTCACTTCAATTTTTATTAAATATGGAAACTTTATTCAATTTCATTGGTGAAAACATCTTCCAAATATATATTCTGTGTTTGGCGATTTTTTTAGGTTTTGAAATCATATCGAAAGTACCAACCGTCTTGCATACGCCTTTGATGTCTGGTGCAAATGCCATAAGTGGCGTCGTGATTATTGGTGCAATAATATTAATTCGGCAGTCTGAGCCGGATAATTACCTGAATTTAGGTTTAGGTCTTGTAGGCGTTGCCTTAGGAATGATTAATGTCGTCGGTGGATTTATGGTGACCGACCGAATGTTAGAAATGTTTAAAAAGAAGAAATAAATTTCTACTCAAACCGTATTGGTTTTTAAAACCAACACAGTTTGGCAATTGAAAAAAATGTTAGGAACAATAATAGAAATCATATATTTCATTGGGGTCATTCTATTTATAATGGGATTACGCCAATTGAATTCACCTGACACAGCGAGGTCAGGAAATTTATACGCAGCTGCAGGAATGGCACTCGGAATTGTTGCTTCGATGGTCGCACCGATGGGCGATGTACCGAATAATTATGCTTGGATTTTTGGTGGAATGATTCTCGGTGGCGGAATCGGAGCGGTTGCTTCTAAGAAAGTAGCCTTGACCGATATGCCACAATTAGTCTCCTTATTCAATGGATTCGGTGGTGCTTGTGCAGTTTTAATCGCAGGCGTAGAACTGAATAACAACTACTTCGGCACGAGTAATATGGACGCAATGCAGTTGGGAACAGTACTCTTTGCTTTATTTGTGGGTGCAGTAGCCTTTACAGGAAGTCTATTAGCTTGGGCAAAATTGGACGGACGAATTAAAGACAAAGGTCTGAAATTACCAGTTCCAATGTTGATTAATAATGGTTTATTAGTCATTATTGTTGGTCTAATAATTTACATAGTCGGCTTCAATCCTGCGAATGGATTTATGTTGAGTATGGTTATTATGGGACTATCATTGTTGTACGGTTTCACTTTCGTAATTCCGATTGGCGGAGCAGATATGCCGGTTGTAATTTCATTATTAAATTCGTTTACAGGTTTGACGGCTGCTGCCGCAGGTTTAATTTATGGCAATCAGATTATGTTGGTTGGCGGGATTTTAGTCGGTGCTTCTGGTACGATTTTGACGATTTTGATGTGTAATGCGATGAACCGTTCTTTGTGGAATGTAATTTTTGGTTCGTTTGGTGGCGGTGGAACAGCTGCTGCAAAAGGTGCCGATGGCGATCAAGTTGTAAAGGAAGTTGGATTACAAGATTTGGCGATTCAGTTGTATTATTCTAAGTCGGTGATGATGGTGCCAGGTTATGGTTTGGCAGTTGCACAAGCTCAAAAAGCGTGTAAAGAGTTGGACGATTTATTGGAAGCGAATGGTGTAGAAGTACGTTATGCAATTCACCCAGTCGCCGGTCGTATGCCCGGACACATGAATGTTTTATTGGCGGAAGCCGATGTACCTTATCCGAAATTGTTAGATTTGGAGGAAGCAAATGATGCGTTACCGAATGTCGATGTCGTGATAATTGTTGGTGCAAATGACGTAGTGAATCCTGCCGCAAATGACGACCCTTCAAGTCCGATTTATGGTATGCCGATCATTAATGTAACGAATGCAAAACATACGATTGTGATGAAACGAAGTATGAGTTTTGGTTATGCCGGAATTCAGAATCCGCTTTTTTTCCATGATAAAAATAAAATGCTTTTTGGCGATGCGAAAAAAATGTTGCAAGCTTTGGTGAGTGAAGTGAAGAATTTGGGATAAATTTCTCCCAGTTCATCCTGACTTTTTCAGGGCAGACTTCATAGATGACGCAGATTTTTTAAAAGCCGTTTGATGTTTCCCTTTGGAAATGTTGAACGGCTTTTGTGTGTGTTGGAAACTGTATCAGTTTTTAATATGGATACGGTTTGAGAACGAATTAAAGAACTACTCTAACTTCTTTCGTAACTTGCAAAAAAGCAATCATTCAATATGAATCAAATGATTAATAAAACTATAAAACTCAGTTTACTACTTTCTACTTTATTATTAATAATGAGCTGTCAAAGTAAGACGACCACTGGAAATCACAGCGATAAAAAAGGTGCAATTACAACCGGCAATCATCTAAAAGATGAAAGTAGTCCGTATTTATTGCAACACGCTCAAAATCCGGTGGATTGGTATCCGTGGAAGGAGGAAGCATTGGCGAAAGCGAAACGGGAAAATAAGATGCTAATAATCAGTATCGGTTATTCGTCTTGTCATTGGTGTCATGTGATGGAACATGAGAGTTTTGAGGACTCGGCGGTGGCGAAATTGATGAATGAACATTTTGTGACGATAAAAGTGGATAGGGAAGAACGACCGGATGTGGATGATGTGTATATGACGGCTTGTCATTTGTCATCGGATGGAAGTTGTGGTTGGCCTTTGAATGCGTTTGCATTGCCAGATGGTCGTCCTGTTTGGGCGGGAACTTACTTTCCGAAAGATAGTTGGATAAATGTTTTGAATCATTTTATCAAGGAATTTAAGGAAAGTCCAGAAGGATTAGAAAAGTACGCAACGCAGATGATGCAAGGGATTCAACAAAGTAATCAGGTTGATTTTGCAACAGGCGAATCTGATTTTCAAGAAAAAACGGTTACGAATGCGGCTAAGAAAGTTTTGCAAACGATGGATTATCTGAAAGGTGGCCGGAAAGGTTCGCCTAAGTTTCCATTGCCAAATGTGCAAGAAATGTTGTTGCATTATTATGGTGTTTCTAAAGATGCGAAAGCGTTAAAGTCGGTAGAAATTACGTTGGATAATATGGCAAATGGTGGAATTTATGACCAAATCGGTGGTGGTTTTGCTCGATATAGTACGGATGAAGATTGGAAAGCACCGCATTTTGAAAAAATGTTGTATGATAATGGACAGTTGGTGAGTTTGTATGCACATGCTTATCAATTGACAAAAAAGCCTTTGTATAAAAAAGTAGTAATGGAAACATTGACATTTATCGAGCGGGAATTGATGGATAAAAATGGTGGTTTTTATTCGTCTTTGGATGCGGATAGTGAAGGTGAAGAAGGGAAGTTTTATGTTTGGAATGAATCGGAAATTCAAGCGGCTTTCAAGGATGAAAAGGAAGCAGCTGCGTTTGGTGATTATTATACGGTGAAAGCTAAAGGAAACTGGGAACATAAAAATATTCTTTGGGTTACGAAGTCGAAATCTGCGATTGCGAAAAAGCATAAAATCACAGAAACGGAATTGAACGAAATCCTTGAGAAAGGAAAGAAGGTATTGATGAAAAAACGGGATAGTCGAATTCGTCCAGGCTTGGATGATAAGGTTTTGACGTCTTGGAATGCGTTGATGTTAAAAGGTTATGTCGATGCTTATCGTGCTTTTGGCGATGCCGATTATTTAAAAACGGCTCTAAAAAATGCAAACTTTTTAGCAAGTACAATGATGCAAAAAGATGGCAGATTGAATCGAAACTATAAAGATGGAAGGTCAGTTATTAATGCGTTTTCAGACGATTATGCGTTATTGGCGGAAGCCTATATTGCATTATATGAAGTGACTTTTGAGGTGAAATGGTTAAATAAAGCGAAGCTATTGACGGAATATTCATTGGCTCATTTTTATGATTCAAAATCAGGGTTTTTCTTTTATACATCGGATTTGGATGATGCATTGATTACTCGAAAAATGAAACTATACGACAATGTAATTTCAGGTTCAAACTCTGTAATGGCGAAGAATTTATTCAAGTTAGGAACTTATTTATATGATAAAGATTATCTTGAAAAATCCGAAATCATGTTACAAAAGCAATCAGAAGCGATGGATAATAACCCTAACTTTTTGTGTAATTGGTTGGATTTGTATTTATATCAAGTTTATCCGCCGTATGAAGTTGCAATTTTGGGTAAAAACTACAAAGAATTGAGTACGGAAATGCAATCTGAGTTTTTGCCGAATGCGTTCTTTTTAGGTGGCGATTCGGAAGGTGATTTGGAGTTATTGGAAGGGAAATTAGTGAATGGTGAAACGAGGATTTATGTTTGTCAAAATAAGGCTTGTAAGTTGCCCACGAAAGAGGTGAAAGTAGCTTTGGAATTGATGAAATAACTTCAAATGTAAGTTTAAATTCAAACGAAAACGCAAAAAAGACCGTCATTCTGAACTCGTTTTAGAATCTCCTGACTACAAAGGCTGAATATTCATTTATTTACCATTTAAAAAGGTTCGTATTTTTAAATGGCACAAATTTGAAATTGAGTTCTGCTATCTTGAGGAGATTCTGACCTTCGTCAGAATGACGGTCTTTTTTTAATCTTTTTTTAGTTTTTTAATCCAATTATTTTAATTCAAATAAACCGCCATTGTCTCCACA
>CAWVWD010000204.1:0-7498 GCA_963933585.1 uncultured Saprospiraceae bacterium | reverse complement strand
CAGCTATAGCTTCAAAGCAAGTATTAGACAATACATCAAGATCTCTTGATTCAGATTACGAAAGTGTTTTTGTAACTGACGGAGCTTCTGAAGTGATTTTTGATACACAATTTAATGACCCTGATAAAACACATTGGGGAAATTTATTCAATACGCCTAAAACAACTGTTGCTGTCAGTGGTTGGGGTGGTACTGGTCCAACACAGAATTTAATTAATCAGTATGAAATGCATGCTACTGGTATGTTACCAGCTGAAGCAGGTTCTGGTTATGATGTTAATAATCCTTATGCAGGTAGAGATCCAAGATTTGATGCTTCTATCTTGTATGATGGTTCTGAATGGAAAGGATTAACATGGGAGTTTAGACCTGGAGGTTTTGCTGGTATTGCTACAAGCGGTGATTTTACAAGAACTGGCTATGGTATGAGAAAAATGATTCAAGAAGATAGAAATCATAATATTGGAAGTACAACACATTGGATACATTTAAGATTAGGAGAAGTTTATTTGAACTATGCCGAAGCTTTAATTGAAGCTGGTAGCGATTTAGGTTTGGCTGTTGATGCCATAAATGCAGTTAGAACAAGGTCTAATATGCCTTCTATTGCTATAACAGGACAAGCTGATTTAAGAAATAAAGTAAGACATGAAAGAAGAATTGAGCTTGCTTTTGAAGAACACCGTTTTTGGGACATTAGACGATGGGGTATTGCTGGTGACGCAGAAGTATTAACTATTTATAGAGTTGATATGGATACTAATGGCGACCTTATAGGTAATGGACAGGAGATTTGGGAAACTAGAACTTGGAATGTTAGTAATTTTTTACTTCCTATTCCTCAAAGTGATATTGATAAAAATTCGAATTTAACGCAAAATCCGGGTTATTAAAAAAGAATATCTTAATAATTGAAAAAGCATATTTAGATTAGTCTTTAGAACCCATTTTAAGTTAATTCTATAAAATGGGTTCTATTTTTAGTTTAAAACAAATTATATCAGTATGAAAAACAAAATTCTAATTTTATTGATTTTTTTTATAATAGTTTCTTGTAAAAATAATTCAAAAAGGTCAATTGAAGAAGTGAATATTTCAACTGAATCACAAGAACTTTTCACAGTATTAGCACCTGAAAAAACAGGAATTTTCTTTTTAAATGAACTTAAAGAAAATTTAAATAATAATGGGCTTTACTATGAATACTATTATAATGGTGGCGGTGTAGCGGTCGCAGATTTTAATAATGACAATCTTGTTGATATATATTTTGTTAATTGTACAACGACCAATAAGCTTTATTTGAATACAGGAGATTTTAAATTTAAAGATGTTACAGCTATTGCTAATGCAGGAGGCGGTTATGGTTTTGGTACTGGTGTAACCTTAGTGGATATAAATAATGATGGATTAATGGATATTTATTATTCTAAATCTGGAAAAATTAAAGATCAAAATAAGCGAAGAAATGAGTTATTAATTAATAAAGGTTTAAATGCGAACGATGTACCTGTTTTTGAAAATCAGGCAAAAAAATATGGCTTGGATATTCCTAATTTTACAACGCAAGCTACTTTTTTTGATTACGATAAAGATGACGATTTAGATATGTTTTTATTGAATCATGGTATTGAGGTATATGATGAAAATAATCTTGAAGAACTTTTGGCAAGTACTTCTGAACATAGAGGAAATCGACTATATAGAAACGATAATAATACGTTTACCGATGTTACGAAAGAAGCGAACATCATAAACAATATGATAGGTTATGGTTTGGGTGTTTCAGTCGCCGATTTAAATAATGATTCTTGGCCGGATATATATGTGTCTAACGATTTCGCTGAAAAAGATTATCTCTATATAAATACTAAAAATGGATCTTTTAAGGAGTCTTCTTTGGAATCTTTTGGTCACCTATCAAATTTTTCGATGGGCAACGACATTGCTGATATTAACAACGATGGGTTTTTAGATTTAATGGCGGTCGATATGATGGCGGAAGACAACTTTTCTCAAAAGACGAGCATGAGCGGAATGGCTCCGGAAAAGTTTTACAATAACACAAAGTTAGGATTGCATCATCAATATATGTACAATACGTTGCAACTAAACAAAGGCGTGAACAAGAAAACGAATACGCCTATGTTTTCTGATATAGCACAACTTTCAGGTGTTTCAAGTACAGATTGGAGTTGGGCACCGCTCTTTTTTGATATGAATAATGACGGACATAAAGATTTATTTATTTCAAATGGCATTAAAGGAGATTTTAGAAACAACGATTTTGTAAACTATCGAAAGGAAAAACAAGCCGAAGTTATCAAGAATCAAAAGGTAGATCCTAAAACTTATATTAATGACATACTTTCTAAAATGCCCTCAAGAAAAAAAGAAAATTACTTTTATGTTAACAATGGCGATTTAACTTTTAAAAAGGCCGTTATTAAACAAAATCCAACAAATTCTAATGGTGCAGCCTATGCCGATTTCAATAATGATGGAGCAATAGATATTGTTGTAAATAATTCGGCTGGACTTTCTTATATTTATAAAAATAACTCTACTTGGAATAATTTTATAAAATTAAAGCTAAAAGGAACAAAAAATAACCTCAACGCATTAGGTGCTCGTGTAACCCTATATTCAAAATCTTCTACACAAACGATAGAAAACCATTTCACAAGAGGATTTCAGTCAGCAATGGCGGATGCTATTCATTTTGGTATTAATCAAGATCAGATTATAGATAGTATTAAAGTCGTTTGGAATGATAATACAACGCAGTTACTCAAAAATATTAAACCCAATCAAACGCTTATTATTTCGCATGATGGAAATAATAAAACAGCAATAAATAAAAGGAATCAGAAATATATTTTCTCGGATATAACAACCGAAACGGGCGTAGATTTTAAGCACCAAGAAAATATATTTGATGATTTCGCAAAGGAAACATTATTACCGCATCGGATGTCTCAATTGGGTCCTGCACTTGCTGTCACAGATGTGAATGGAGATGGTTTGGAAGACTTTTATATTGGCGGTGCAAAGGGCTATTCTGGTACTTTATACTTACAAACAGCCGCTGGGAAATTCTCAAAAAACAACAACGCATTTATTTCAGATAAAAATCACGAAGATGTCGGAGCAGTTTTCTTTGATGCTGATAATGATGGTGATCAAGATTTGTATGTGATAAGTGGCGGTACAGAAGCAATCCCTAATAGTAATTATTATCTGGATAGATTTTATGAAAATACTGGTTCGGGTAACTTTATTAAAAACAGTAAAGCTTTACCAAAAATCACCTCTAATGGTTTAAGTATAGCTCCTGCTGATTTTGATAAAGATGGAGATATAGATTTGTTTATTGGAGGAAGAGTTCAACCAGGGTTTTATGGGCGACCAACTAAAAGTTACCTGCTTGAAAATGTTTCGATTAATGGCAAAGTAAGATTTAAAGATGTTACAGAAACGCTTATTCCTCAAATGGTAGAACACACTATGGTTACGGCTTCGACTTGGGCAGATTTGGATAAAGATGGTGACAGCGATTTGCTTATTGCAAACGAATGGGGACCAATTGAAGTATTTATTAACGAATCCGGTGTGTTTGAAAATCAGTCCGATAAATACGGTTTATCTAAACATATTGGATGGTGGAGTTCAGTGGAAGTCAATGATATTGACCTTGATGGCGATTTAGATATTATCGCTGGAAATTTAGGTTTGAACTATAAATATAAGGCAAGTTTTGACAAGCCTTTTTATATGTATATAAATGATTTTGATGGTAACAAGACTGATGATATCGTTTTAGGATACAGTCAAAATAATGAAATATATCCTGTTAGAGGTCGAGAGTGTTCTTCCGACCAAATGCCATTTATTAAGGAGAAATTCAAAAATTATGATGACTTTGGTTCTTCTAATATTAAAGATATTTATGGAAAAAAACTGGAAGAAAGTATCACTTATGAAGCGACCTATTTTGCTTCCGCCATATTAAGAAATGAAGGGAATACATTTGAATTTGAAGCCTTTGAAAATGGGGCACAATTATCTTCTGTAAATAAAATCCTTATCAATGATTTCAATAAGGATAAGACCAAAGATATTTTGCTATTAGGAAACCTCTTTGGATCTGAAGTAGAAACACCTCGAAATGATGCAAGTCATGGCACATTATTATTAGGTGACGGTTCTAATAAATATAACCTAATTAACAATCATGAAGCAAATCTTTGGGCATCTGGCGATATAAAAGATGCTGCTTTTATTACTATCGGTACTTCAAAAGCGATATTAATTGTACGAAACGATGATAAATTATCAATACTGAAAATCAATTCTAGTGCTATGTTAATTTTGAAATGACAGGTAAAAACTTTAGTCAAAAGGCGAACTTAAAGTCGCCATCTGACAACTACATTCCTTAATCAAAATATTGGAATTTTACTCGTCATTTCTCGCTTATATTAAAGGTGTAATAAGTAGGTATTGCAGGATGAATGAAGCGCAGGGAAAGTTTTTATTATCAGGGAATTCGCTTTAATTTGATCGCAAGTTTTCGGAAAACAGAAAATTTAAAAAAGGAATATAAATTTGAAATATAATTATATGATATGATATATAAAATAGAGTGTAATAGGAACAACTATTTTCACAATGATGATATTTCACCTTTTTTTATTAAAAGGTTATTCAATTGACATTCCTTTTCGAACGCATTAAGGAGGAATCATTACTATGAAATATACTGGAATGATACTTTTCTAGGGTTTATTTTAGTAACACTAATTCATAAATATTACCCCGAAACTTCGGAGTAGAATTAGACTGCCGAATTTAATAAGTTGCCGAATTGAACAAAGTTTGCTACATCAATAAACTTGAAACATCAGACAATGAATTAAAAAGACAAATCCTAAAGTGATTTTTATACATCGAAAAGAAAAAAAATTAACAATAGGGTTTGTTTCTGAAAATTGGGAGGATTTAACTTTCGTATTAAAAAGAAGGGCATTAAAATTATTTAGGAAACTTTCCTCATATAATTCTGATACTCATATGTTTTGTATTATTCATTGACCAAATAAATTAAATAAATCTAAAAAAATAGGATTGGCGAATAAATAAATGTGCATTCTTTGGCGACGTATTTTTTGTCTTTGATAAGGCAAAAAACGTAGGCGATGCCTTTGCATCGGCGAGGATTTTTAACGAAATTCAAAGGCAAAAAAGATAAGTCAAAAATGTACATTTATTTATTCAACAATCCTAAGTAGTCAGTCAAGCTAATACTGTCGAGTATTTTTTGTATTAAAATTTGTTGATAACAAGGCAAAATTTCTTTGCATAGCCGTAGTTACGGAAATAAATTTTAACGAAGCCCGCCTGAATGACGTAGTCGGGCAGGTTATCGGCAATATTTTATCAAAAAAGACCGACAGGATTAGCTTGACTGACTACTTAGATAGAATTTCAACTCAAATATTTTAAGAATGAAATTTAAACTTAAAATGATAAGCAAATCATTAATGATTTGTTTATCCATATTTTCAACAAGTTTAGTGTATAGCCAAGAAAAAGATATTTCGCATTATATTGAAAACGAACAAGTAATTAGCGAAAACAAATTGGATGCACATGCCTCTTTTACAGCTTATGCACCTAATGAAAATGCTTTGAGTTTCAATGTCAAAAGCACGAATTTTCATCAAAATTTAGATGGCGTTTGGAAATTCAAATGGGTGAGGTCTCCAAAAGATAGATCAACCTCATTTATGAATTCGTCAGAAAACGTAGCTGCTTGGGATAATATTAAAGTTCCCTCAAATTGGGAAGTAGAAGGTTTCGGAATTCCTATTTATACCAATCACCAATATGAATTTGCAGATTATAAAGCACCAGTCGCAGATGATATGGAATTTGTTATAGATTCATCTGGAAGCTATGTAAGAACTGTTCCTAAATACTCAGGAAAAGTGCCGTCAGCATATAATCCTGTAGGATCGTATAGACGGGATTTTAATATAAATGCCGATTGGGACGGCAATGAGATTTTCTTACATATTGGTGCAATGAAATCTGGTGGATTTGTTTGGCTGAATGGTCAATATATTGGTTATTCTCAAGGAAGTAAATTACCATCAGAATTTAATATAACGGCATTTGCTAAAACTGGAAAGAACATCATTGCGATTCAAATTTTTAGATGGACGGATGGTTCTTACTTGGAATGTCAAGATTTTTGGAGAATTAGTGGAATTGAACGAAGTGTATATATTTATGCACAACCAAAATTAAGAATAAAGGATTTCGAGGTGGTTTCAAATTTGGATGGAGCTTATAAAGATGGATTATTGGATTTAGATGTTGTTATTGAAAATCATCGTTCAAAAAATCAAAAATCGCAAGTAACCTTTAAATTATATAATTCTAATAATGAATTAATCGCTTCAAAGTCTTCAAAATTAGCGGTTCTTGGAAATAACGACAATCAAGTGAATTTTCAGGCAACTATTGAAAATGCGAAACAATGGAGTGCGGAACATCCGAATTTGTACATTTTAGTTATTGAATTGAAAAACAAAAAAGGAAATATTATAGAATCTACCGCTTCTAAAATCGGTTTTCGATCGGTAGAGATTAAAAATGGACTTCTCTTAGTTAATGGCCAAAGAATTACTTTAAAAGGTGTAAATGCCCAAGAAGCAGATCCAGAAACAGGTCATGTCGTATCTGAAGAGATGAATAGGAAAGACATTCGTTTATGGAAAGAAAATAATATCAATGCGGTTAGGTTGAGTCATTATCCGAGAGGACGACGATTTTATGAACTGTGTGATATTCATGGGATATATGTCGTTGATGAGGCGAATATCGAATCTCATGGTATGTATTATGGAGAGCGTTCATTGGCAAAAAAAGAAAGTTGGAAAAAGGCACATGTAGATAGAATGATACGCTTGGTGGAGCGAGATAAAAACCATCCTTCTGTTATTATTTGGTCGATGGGTAATGAGGCAGGAAATGGCGTGAATTTTTATGCTGGATATAAAGCAATCAAGGCAAACGACAAGTCAAAAAGACCGGTACAATACGAAAGAACTTATAAAGATTCCGATGGTAATTTGTATGACATGGATTGGGATACAGATATTATTGTACCGCAATATCCAACACCTGCATTATTTGAAGAAATTGGAAAATCTAAAACAGATCGACCATTTATACCAAGTGAATATGCACACGCAATGGGTAATAGCACGGGTAATTTCCAAGATTACTGGGATATTATTGAGCAATATGATAACCTACAAGGTGGATTTATTTGGGATTGGGTCGATCAGTCAATTTGGAAAACGGCCGAAAATGGGGAGCGATATTATGCCTACGGTGGAGATTATGGAAAAGGTATGCCATCAGATGGTACATTTTTGAATAATGGAATTGTTTTTCCAGATCGTACACCGCAACCTGCATTATATGA
>CAWVWD010000203.1:0-7522 GCA_963933585.1 uncultured Saprospiraceae bacterium | reverse complement strand
TTGTCAAATCACAAAAACCTCCTTAGCGGATCAAATCGGACAAACACATTTAGAAGCTTATCGTAAGGAAGTTGAATATAATTGTCGTTTTGAAAAGTTAGTAGAATTCCTTAAAACCCAGGAAACTGGCGTAATGACTCAGAATTTAGAATTATCATTTTTCATCAACTCGTATAAAGAAAAATATAATCCTGAACTTTCAGATGTGGAATTATTTTCGATTCTAATGACGGATTTGTTTAAAGAAGCTCCGATTCAAAATTTTAAAATTAAACATGCTGTTTCATTCCTAGATTTTGAATCAGATGTGAATGATTATTTAATAACTGTTTTTAGTTTAAATAAGACGACAACAGAGACTATTGAGGAAGGAATGGGTGAAGTTGTAATGGTTGAAGAAGGGGAGGAGGAGCAAGAAGAAATAACACCATCAATTCCAAGTCAGCCAAAATCTGAAATAAGAAAGGAAAATCAACCAATGACGCCACGACCAAATCGTTACGTGGAAGAGTATTCGCCATTTGATTTTGATGAAGGTGAAGAAGTCTTTAGCTGGTCATCTTGGCTTTTTAGGTTTAGTTTACTTTTCGCTTCACTGGCGGTTTTACTTTGGGTTCTGTTGCCATATTATGAAAAAAGGGAAAAAGCGAAAGTTAAAAAACCAGGCGATGAAGTGCATCCGATGGCTTTATCTTTGGAGGCAGAAGTTTCTATTTTGGAGAATAATAACCGAATCTTAAAGGAGAAAATTCGAAAAATACATTTGGATTTAGATGATTACGAAGATACTTTTAAGAGTGCTTGATAAAATATAGTTCGTATTGATACCACATGGTATCCGTCTCTACTTTTATGAATATGGATTTTTGACAAATAAAAAAGGTCAAGTTATACTAAGTGTTTAGTATAGTTTGACCTTTTTTCGAATTACGCTTGAAGTTAAAAACGATTAAATCGCTATTAATTTAGCCGTAATATGATAATTTTCAATAATTTGTTGAGCAAAACTTTTGTGTCCGTGAGGTACAAAGATAACGAATTGTCCGTTTTTACGTGTTGCCAAAAGACTTAGTAATTTCCATTTGGTTATCAACAATTGTTTTTTGCTCGTTTTTTGAGCAATCTCGAAGTAAGACTTTCCTGTTGTTGATTCTGCTGTAATATCTGGAGTGATAGAATTGCCATTAGAAGTGAAGCTTTTAGGCTCTGTATATTCATCACCAAATGAAGCTTTGATAGATTTATAATTTTTTTTCTCTACCCAACCAATCGCTTTTTCTCTTGCTTTTACGAGCTTCTCATCTATTTCCATAAACTAATTTGTAGTTACTTATTCGTTAATCGGCTAATTAGTAAACAATGATTTGCATAATATTTCTTGCGAACCGCTGATTATTAACTAATTAACCAATTAACTAATAACGATTATTGAAATAATTAATCACTTTCTCTCAAATCCTTCTCTAGTGTATAAGTCGCTTTAAGAACTTCTTCACGACGTTCAATTGATGGCTTTACAAAATGTTTGCGTTGGCGAACTTCTCTGATTAATTTTGTACGTTGTACTTTACGTTTGTAATTTTTCAAAGCGCGATCAATTGATTCACTATCTTTTACTTCAATGATTAACATATAATTTAAATGTTTTGAATCTGACAAAAATTTAATAAAATCGCCTTTTATATAATACGATTAATAAAATCTTTATTCAGTTTTCTATGAATTGAATAAAACTAAATTCTTCTTAATGAATGTATAACGCAGTGGGTGATCTTGAAGTCAATTGAAATAATTGATTTCAATTTAATAAACACTGAATTTACATTTGGAGAATTGTTAATGAAACCAGTATGTTATCACCAATATTGTGATTATTGGCTATAACGATTTCGGAGTTAGTGAATATTGAAAAATGATTGCTGATATTTTCAAGTTCAAATTTTTCCGTACCTGATTATTAATAAAGTAGAACCTTTACTTCTGCAATGATAATGAATTATATCAATATGCTTAACTAAATTTTGAAATCTACTAAATTTTAATAAATTTTATCTACATATCATTCAGGAATCTTTCATAAAGAAAGGCTTAGAAAGTATTTTATTCTTACTTTCTAAGCCCATACTAGTTGAGGTTCTTAAATCGCAGAAAGTAAAATACTTCAAAAAGAAGAATCACAGATAAAACTTTTAATTAATCATAAACGTATTCGAAAACTGTAATATTCATCGCACGAGTTTTACCATTTTTACCTGATTTCTCCTCGAATTCAACATATTCTCCTTTTTGAATTGTTTCGTATCCTGACTCTTGAATATCTGTGATGTGGAGGAATACATCTTCACCTTTTCCAAATGGACTAATAAAGCCATAACCTCTTTCAAGGTCGAACCATTTCACTTTACCTTCTTTCATCATATCTGTAATAATTATTTTGTGATTATTGAATACAATATTTTTACTTTCCAAATCGGTGAAGATTTAGATGCTATATAAATTTCAGATTGTTGTGACTTTTGACAAGTGTAGCTTGGCAATTAATAACTTATTGAGATGCAATAAAGTGGAAATTTACGCTGATGCCACATTAAAAGACCGCCAAAAAAATAATTCTATAAAACCAATTCAATAGTAAAAGTGAAGATATTATAACGTTAAGAACTATAAAGTCTTGATTTTCAGTATGAAAAATTGTTTATAACTTTAACTTTAATTTTACTCATTTTTAATATCTATAATGTTCCGCAATATAGGTATTTATAACAGACTAAAAGAAGGAATTGTTTTGTAAGATTTAGAAATAGCCTATATTTTAGGTTATTTCGTCTATTTTAACAGTTCAACTTATTTTGTATAAACTATAAATCACAAGAGCAGTGAAAAAACTAAAATAAAATAGCCTTGACTATATTAAAATAATCAAGGCTATTGATATAATGCTTAGTGAGCGGCAGTTATTTTTGAATAAAAAGGCTTATCGCCCACAATTTATTTCTTATGCATTAGTGATATTAAATCACTTAGTCTCTCTTTCAATTCTTTTCTGTGGATGATAAAATCCAAAAAGCCATGATCTAATAAAAACTCTGATGTTTGAAAACCTTCCGGTAAATCACGTTTTATTGTTTCTCTAATCACACGAGGACCAGCAAAGCCAATTAATGCTTTAGGTTCCGCAAAGTTCAAATCACCTAACATTGCGTAAGAAGCCGAAACACCTCCAGTCGTCGGATCCGTTAACATAGAATAATAAGGAATTTTTGCTTTCCCTAATAACGTTAATTTCGCAGAAGTTTTCGCCATTTGCATTAATGAAAATGCAGACTCCATCATTCTTGCACCACCGGATTTCGAGATTATCATGAAAGGAATATTATGCTCTAAGCTATAATCAATTCCTTTAGATATTTTTTCTCCAACAACAGAACCCATAGAACCACCGATGAAACTGAAGTCCATACAAGCAATCACTAACTTTCTTCGATTGACATTGCCAACTCCAACAGAGATAGCATCTTTCAAGTTAGTCTTCGTTCGTGCCGTTTCCAAGCGTTCTGGATACGTCTTTAAATCTTTAAAATCTAAAAAATCACGAGATTCTATATCTTCGAATAATAATTTCGGCTTGCCGTCAAATAGAATATCAAAATACTCATTTGAACCTATTCTTGTGTGGTACTCACACTTTGGACAAACATATAAATTCTCAATTAACTCTTTTCGTCGATAAGTAGCTTTACACTTTTTGCACTTTTCCCAAACGCCCGTTGGAGCTTCCTTCTTTTGTTGTGTAGTGGTGGTAATGCCCTCTTTTATTCGTTTAAACCAACCCATAATTAGATTTGTGTTGTATCGAATTAATAAATAACTAGGAATGGTAAGACTTTCCCAAAAACGCCTCAAAGGTAGTTAAAAAAACATTTATGAAAATACCTGAAGCAAAAATTATATAGAAATTTGATGTCTTAAATGGTTTTTATTACTTTAAAGATAATAAAAACCATTTGATTATCAATAGTTTATAATTGATATGAATGGTCAAAAAAAATATGATAATTATTTATTTTCAAGCTCAAATTTGAAATCGATACCTTGAATTTTAGCTTCTAAGACCATTGTATTTGCTGTCAAATCCATAATCTCAAAATCTAACTTATAACGACCAACTTTACTAATCGTCAAGTCATTAAGTTTGTAAGAAGTTGGTTCGTCCTTATTGATTCCCGGGAATTTACTATTAATAGTCAATGTGAAATCATTTTTGAAATCAAAAATAGCATCTTCAATACTATTTAGTTTTTCTCCATTTTTTTCAGCATCAATCACTTTCCAAGTTCCTATTAGATTTTGAGTGTCAATATTTTCTTGTGAAATTTGTTGTTGCTCTTGCTCAGCCGGCTCACTTTTTTTACAAGCGTAAATAGATAGACACGTTAAACATAAAGTGAATGATATCGTTTTGTATAATTTCATTGAAATACTAGTTTTGTCCTGCGTTTTGATGATAGTTGCACTTTTTTAGTAATTGTGAAATTAATAAGTAAAATCCGTAGAATGGTAATTTAAACGGATAAAGTTTTTGGTTGTCAAGTATTTCCTGATGGTTTTTTTTAAAATCTAGTATTTATCATTTATCAAGCTTATATTCCAAAAACGAAGTCATCATATCTAATGCACTTTCGAAGTTAGAATGATTATTAATAATCACATCAGCTGATTGTTTATATGGTTTTGTGAACTTTTCATAAGCAGGCATGACGTGATGTTCATACCTATAGAGTACATCTTCGACTGGATAATTTCGCTCTATCTGGTCCCGCTTAATTCTACGAATGACTTTCAAATCATCTCGTGCATCAATGTAAATTTTAAAATCCAATAATTCTGTAATCGGTAAATAATGGAAAATGAAAATTCCTTCCACAATGATAACTTTTGTTGGTTTGAATACTAATGTTTTGGCTTCCGCCAAATTATTATTAAACGTATATTCTTTTTTGATGACAATATCACCATTAATCAATGTTTGCAAATCTTTTGCAAAATGTGCCACATCAATAGAAGTCGGTAAGTCAAAGTTTGTGACTCCATTTTTATCAATCAATTGTGTTTCACGAGGTTTGTAATACTCATCCTGTGAGATAATAGAAATATCGTCTGTCGAAAATTTCAATCCAATACGTTTTAAAAAAGTCGTTTTACCCGAACCACTTCCGCCTGCTATTCCAATTATAAAAGGTTTATTCATCATTTTTCATTTGCATCAAAAACCGGACAATTTTTTAAAATTTGTCTGGCTTAATTCTATTATTTTTCCCAAAGATTTACAAAATTAACAGGAATTTAAAAAATCATTCACTTTAAAGACAATAACCGTATAAAGAATTTCTATTTTTACGCCCAAAGGGACGAATGACCGTTAATAATTGTCCATTATCAATTGTTAATTGTTCATTAAGATTATGTAATTATTCACTAAAAAAAGTATGGACATTCTTAGAGGTTTATTAGGAATCGCGGTTTTATTGGCAGTATGTTACTTGTTGAGTGCAAATCGTAAAGGAATTGATTGGAAGCTGGTGTTGTCCGGTTTAGGGTTTCAGTTTATTTTGGCGATTTTGATATTAAAAGTACCGGGAGTAAAAATAGCTTTTGAGTGGATAGCAAGTTTCTTCGTTGCGATTTTACAATTCACAGAAGCCGGTTCTCAGTTTATGTTTGGAAATATAATAAACGATATGAACACCTTTGGTTATATCTTCGCTTTTCAAGTATTACCAACGATTGTATTCTTTTCCGCATTTTCCGCAATTCTTTATTATTTAGGAATTTTACAAAAAATAATTTTTGGCTTTGCTTGGGTGATGAGTAAAACGATGCGTTTGTCAGGAGCTGAAAGCTTAGCCGCCGCAGCAAATGTTTTTATTGGACAGACAGAAGCTCCACTGGTTGTAAAACCTTACTTAGATACGATGACAAAATCGGAGATGTTGTGTTTAATGACAGGAGGAATGGCAACTATAGCGGGTGGCGTTTTCGCTGCGTATGTTGGTTATTTAGGTGGTGGCGATCCAGTGCAACAACAATTATTTGCCACACACTTATTAACAGCTTCCATCATTTCTGCACCGGCAGCAATAATGGTCGCAAAGATGCTTTATCCAGAAGACTCTCCAGAAAAAATCAATACTAATTTAGATATTTCCAGAGATAAAATTGGTTCTAATCTTTTGGATGCTATTTCAAAAGGAACGTCTGACGGTCTAAAATTAGCTGTAAATGTTGGTGTAATGTTGTTAGTTTTTACCGCATTAGTGAATATGGCGAATGAGATTCTGATGAGCTCCGTAGGTTCTTGGACTGGATTGAATGATTACGTTATTACGTCAACAGAAGGACGATTTAGCGGATTCTCATTTACCTACGTCTTAGGTGTCATTTTCGCACCAGTTGCATGGCTTTTGGGTGTTCCTTCACAAGACACATTATTAGTCGGTCAATTATTAGGACAAAAAACAATGATTAATGAATTCATTGCTTACGCAGATTTGGGAGCAATGCGTCGTAATCCAAATATTAATTTAAGTCCAAAATCTGTTTTGATTGTGACTTACGCACTTTGTGGCTTTGCTAATTTTGCATCAATTGGAATTCAAATTGGAGGAATCGGAGCTTTAGCACCGAAGCAACGTAAAATACTTTCAGAGTTTGGTATCAAAGCCTTAATCGGTGGAACGGTTGCCTGTTTCTTGACGGCTGCTATTGCAGGAATGTTAGTGACAGATTATAATATCGAAAGTATCGCAGTAGAGGAGGATAAATCATATACAGTAGTAAATGATATTATGCCATCTATCGAGTTTTTTGGAACTTTTGGGAATCCGGATAGTAGTTATATCGTTCAAAACGAAGCATGTTTCATATTAGCCGCTGATACGTCCTTGACGCAATTAGCTTATGGTAACAATAAATTCAATACATACGGGAGCTATATGACACCGGCGTTTATTGATTTTCAAAATACCAATATTGCCATTGAAGTTGAAGGTATTCAGTTAAATGATGATTTGACGATTGACAAACTCAAGCAAAGTTACGCCGATGAAGCAGCTTATGTGAATGTGAAAGAGGGTAGTGGTGTGGTGAACTTATTGCCAAAAGCAGATAATTCATATTATGAATTGAAATTTCAAGATGATAATTTAAAATCAATAAAACGTCGATTCGATTGTAAATAAAAACGATTGATAGGTTTTCGGTTACATAAGAAGCGAGGCATTTTCAAAATGCCTCGCTTCTATAATGTTTTGTTGGGAATAATGATAAAGTATATTCTTCCCGTGTGATTATTCAAATCTTGCACTTAAAAAAATACCTAGTCTAAAATCATTAAATCATTAAAATATCGTTCCGATTTACTTTCAATGATAACAGTGTGCTGACCACCTTCGATATTACGAGGAATCTCAATTTTAAATGATGAAGTACCCGCAGCGATTAAAGATTTCTTAAAGACTGTCTT
>CAWVWD010000202.1:0-7556 GCA_963933585.1 uncultured Saprospiraceae bacterium | reverse complement strand
ACTTCTAATGGCAATATTCTTAATTGCATTTTGGAAATGGTCAATTGTTTAAGATTTGGCATTTGAAGTAAAATCGGTGTGATTTTTTGGAAATCAATGTACCGATTTCCAGATAAAATGACGGTGTGCAACTTTGGCAAGTTGATAAGTTGATTTGATAATTTCCGGAATTCATTATAAGACAAATCAAGAATTTCGAGGTTCTTAAATGTGAACACTTCCTCTGGAATTACTTTTAGGTTTTTCTTCCATAATTGTAAATGATATACCTCATTTGGGGATGATTTTGCCGTTTCAATTGATTCAAAAATAGGATATTCACCCTCTGATTGTGCGTTCATAATTAGGCTAAAACTCAATAATAGTAATAGCAGTATTGATTTAATCATAATAGTCTTTTTAAGGTGAAATTCTTGGACGTTCGTGTAATGAAGTCAATCAACTTGATTCCATAAAACATTAAAATTATAATAATTCTGAAAAGTTTATTCTAACATATTCTACTTCCGTAAATATACACGGACGTATGTATATTTTGGAACAAGAAAGTTAAATATGTGATTACTTTTGCTCCTGTGTATACAACAATGGAAACTTTATTTTCAGAAAATAACGATTTAACCAACCTTTAGTTTGATTGTTTTCAATATTAATAAGTGACTTATTAGTGCGTGCGATTGGTAACACAAATTTTTTTTGAAATATTTTTTTGAAAAATAATCGAATGCTGAATAGCGGATTGCTTACATTGATTAGAATCTTAATGTTCATTAGATAACTTGACTTACTACTAAGAACGATAAGAAAATATTAGTTGGAATACAGAAAGTGAAATAATTAGAAGAAGTAATGAAATGAATTTATGCATCTTAGAATTAATAGCAAAGTGATCTAAAACTTCAAATATTGAGTTATCGTCTCAATAATTTCTTCAATTGGTTTTGAAATATCAACGTGTAAACCATAAATTGGAATTTCTAAAGCATCAAATTGCGATTGTAACATCTCCGCTTTCATAAAATGTCCTTTTCGATTATTCATTCTATTAAAAATCAAATCAAAATTTCCATCTAAATAAATTAATTTCGAGGATTGTACTTTTGACGCTAAAACCTCACGATAACGCTCTTTCAAAGCAGAACAAGCTAAAACAGCTCCTTTTTCAAGTTCACAGTTTGCTAAATGATTTGCTAATTCTTCCAACCAAGGTTTTCTATCTTCATCATTTAACGGTTGTCCAGTTGCCATTTTTTTAATGTTTGTTATTGGATGGAAATCGTCAGCATCATAGAGCGGAAGCTTTAATGTTTGACTTATACCTTCCGCAATCGTACTTTTTCCGCTTCCGCTAACGCCCATTACTATGACAATCATCTCTAGTATATTTTCAAAAAAAATTTCCTGCAAGCTTTGCTGACAATGTAAATTCGAAATTAATTGATTAAAAAAAGTCAGCAAGCTAATTTTTTTATAATCTGCATAATCTGCATAACCTGCGGGAGTATAAGTTCTAAAATTCAATCGGAATTTCGAGGATAGTATTTTCCCAACCCAAGTACATTATTGTACCGCTCTTTGACTTCTCGAAAGTAATTGAAAAGGCTTCAATATTTTCAATGGCTTTTTTCGCTTTAATTTTAATACGAATCACATCGTTACTTTCTTCATATTGATAAGCGCCCCATTGATTGAGTTTTGAGTTCAAGATGAATGTCCATTTTCCATCTGCGGAAGGAATGGTGAAAATAGTATAAGTTTTAGCTTTTATGACTTTGTCGTTGATTTTCACATCTTTATAAAATGTGATTTCAGTGGCTTCATTTGCACCCGTTCGCCATATTTTATCATAGGTTATAAGGTTGCCGAATACTTCTCTGCCTTTGGTTTGAGGTCTACCATAAACTACTTTTACGGTTTTATCCGTTCCTCGTTTTGGGAAGGTTGCAATATCTGTAGGACTTTTATCTAATCCTGAAAAATTCTGTGCAGAAAGGTCTTTTGCTGTAAAAAGTAAACTTGCAATTGCGAAAATTGCAATCATTGAGACATGTTGAAACATCGTACGATTTTAAGTTGAGGTAATATTTTGTCTAACAAGTTCATAAACATTCTTAGAAGAGAACAGTTCAACGATAGGGGAAAATTAGATTTTAGTTGGAGCGTGTAAAGGCATCGGATGCTTTCAAAATGTCCGATGCGAATACTAAATCACCATCAAGTTACAACCTCGAATATCGCTATTATCAAAGCGTCCGAGAATTTCAAAACTGCCATCATTATAAACTTTCCCCAAATCGTCTGTGGCAATAAAACTGCAACTGTCAATATTGGCTAAGTCGATAATATTGACGCCGCCAACTTTTCCTTTCTTCTGCATCGAAAGCGGATCCGTGATTTCTCTCGTGAATATTTTCATAGTCGGAGAAGGGTAGAAGATGCCTTCTCCTTTGGAGTAGCCTTGTGATAATAATTCGGTCATCCCATACTCAGAATGAATGTGTTGTGTCTTGAAGGCATGGGTGAAAATACCATGTAACTCCTGCCGAGTAATCTCTTTTCGTCTGCCTTTCATTCCGCCAGTTTCCATGATAATGGTTTTTGATAAATCCATTGGGAACTGCTCTGCCAAATCCCATAATGCAAAGCTAACACCTAACAATAAGGTCGGAATATTTTCTTTTTGATTGTGCTTTAATTGTTGGACTAAAGCATCATAATTATATAAAAAGAAATCGCTATTATCATGCTTTGAAAGTTCGATAAAGTATTTTGCCATATAAACGAGCGATGAACCTTTGCGCTCTAAATAAGCTGGCAATAATGCTAAAACGCTATAATTTTTGATACTTTCGTAAAAATGGCGAAAACCTTGTGTCGTTATTTTTTCATATAGATCCAAATCCTTCACAAAGTGTTGGCTGGTAACTTGTCCGGTTGTTCCGCTACTTGTAAAGATAGTTTTAGGTGTCCAATTACCAGTTTTTACTTCAAAATTTTTAAAAAAGGAAATTGGTAAAAAGGGAATTTTTTCAATTACATTTATAGACTCTGGTTTGATTTTGAGTAGATCTATGAATTGTTTGTAAATAGAATTATGTTGATATTGATACTGAAATAGTTCTAGAGTAGTTTGTTCAAAACTTTGTTCAGTTACCGTTAAGATTGCTTTTTTTAAATTTTCTCTTATCATCTTTTTTATGAAATTTTGCTTCTGCAAAGGTGGTTAATTATTCATTATTAAGTTTTTATTTTCCACTAAAATTTATGTTACAATCGAAATTAATATATGCTTTACGAGGACTTTCTGATAAGGAACTGAAACAATTTCAAGACTGGCTGGCGGCGAATATTTTTAATAAAAATAGAACGATTCGCCAATTTTATGCTTTGATATTGCCATTCGCTCCGACTTTTGATAAGCGAAATATGGCAGTGAAGTTAGATAAGAAGGAGGTTTTTAGGCGTTTGTATAAAACGGTCACATATGATAATTTGAAAATTAATAATTTGATTTCGGATACGTATCAGTTATTGTGTGATTTTTTGGCGTATCAGAATTTTCAGCGATCGCCTAAATTACCTCATTTGGCATTGATGGATGAATTGTATCAAAAAGGATTATATAAAAATGTGGCACAGGAGGCGAAAAAATTCGAGCAGCAACAATCAGAATCGATGATTCGGAATGCGTCATTTTATTATGATGAATATCTTTATTATAAGCAGAAAGATGCTTTGTTTTTGAGCAAACCAAATCGAACGGCAGATGTGAATTTACAATTAAAAAATGACCGATTAGATTTGTTTTATTTCGGAATGAAGCTGAAAATTGCCTGTGATATGGCCAGTCGAAATATAGTGATTCAGGCAAATTATGAAAGTCTATTTTTGGATGAATTGCTTCAGCGATATGAAAATGAACCAACAAAATATGAACAGATTCCATCTATTACGGTTTACTATCAGGTTTTGCAAATGTTGCAGAATTCGGAGGAATCAAAATATTATCAGCAGCTAAAAATGCATCTGGCTAAAAACGTAGAAAAATTTCCAAATGAAGAATTGAGGACGCTTTATGATTATGCAAGAAATTATTGCATTCGCAAAATTAATAGTGGAGAAACAATATTTTATAAAGAAATATTGAATCTGTATCAATTTCTATTGGACAAAAAAATTATTTTCCAGAATGGTTATTTAACTGAGTGGGATTACAAAAATATCACGACGGTTGGTTTGCGTTTAGAAACTTATGATTGGACAGAAAAATTTATTTTTGAATATAAGAATGCGTTGCCAGAAGCCGTTCGGGAAAACGCGTTTATTTATAATTTAGCATCATTTTATTATGAAAAAAAGGAGTATAAAAAATCGCTTCAATTGCTTCACGAAGTTAAGTTTACAGATACGACTTATCACCTTGGAGCAAAGATTATTCAGCTAAAATCTTACTACGAATTGAATGAAACGGAACCTTTTTATGCTTTAACGGATGCTTTTCAGATTTATGTGAAGCGAAATCGTCAACTTTCTGATTATCGAAAAACGGCTTATCTGAACTTACTAAAAGGCACTAAAAAAATCTATAAACTTCGAGCACAACGTGGATTAATTGCAAATTCTGTTTGGCAAAGTCGTTGGGAGGATTTAAAGGAAAAAGTTGATAATCAACGTATTGCGAATAAAGATTGGATTTTAGATATTTTTGAAGCGATTAAAGTGTAATTAGAAATAGGATTTAAAAGAATGTGAAATATTACGACCAAATTTCATATCTTGATTAGATAATATGGTTTTCAATAGTTAGATTATTATAATTTTTTTAAAGATTTTTCCATTCCTACTTCAATTTCAATAATAACCTTTTATTTTTGTGAAGTATTAGGAGATTAATATTGATAAATTATCTAATTTTTTAGTTACATTTAGTTGATTGTGTGTTAGAAATTGTTTCAAATGTTTATATAAACCTATATTAATTAATACTTATCGTGGATAAATAACGAGGTTAAAATAAATGACCTCGTCATTGGAAAATGAAAAATTGAGCATTAATTATAAATAGATTAATTACAGACTTTTTTGATTATTATTTACAATTCGAATGGTGTTACATATTATTCTAATTCTTTTTGAAATTCTGAATAAGGTGTAATCAAGGGATGAATTAAAGGATTTGTTTAGTTTTTTAGATGATTGAAAATCAATTATTTATTTAATAAATAAACAGGTTCAAAACACACAAGTAATATTATGAAAACTAAACTTGTACTTTGGGGAAATGACAAAGACGATAAAAAAATTCTAATTACTTTAGAATTATTATCATCTGAAAACCAAGTAGTCTTAAATGTTATTCCAGAAGATGCGGCGACTGATGAACTTTATACTCAGTTAATGGATCAATGGAGAGAAGGTGAAGTAGTTACTTTTCCGGAAAACAGGACTACTCAAACTCAAGAATTGACACTTGCCGAAAATCTTCTACCGGAAGATATTAAAGTCGAAAAAACGGATATTATTACTAAAGCTCAAGCAGAATGGCATTTTGTAGTACTTTCTGAGAAACTGTATGTGTCGTACTTATCTGAAATCGATATGATGAAGGAAAAAGTTGCAGCTACGACGGCTTTCGATAAAGGACAATGGGAAGAATTAAAAGGCTTGCAAGGAAAGGTGCAAAATCAATTCAAAGACCGTAATATTCAGAGAGAACACATTGGTGAGCTAAGAAGCAAAATCAATGAAGTGTTCGATATTATGAAGCAATTACGTGCTGCTCAAGATGCTGAGTTTAGAGATGTCTCTGATGTGAATTATGAGAAGACGACATCGAGATTAGGTATTATTGAAAATAAGATTTCGGAAGAAATTCGATTTAGTATTGTCTTTGACGAATTGAAAGCTTTACAGCGTGACCTTAGAAGTATGAAGTTGGTTAGAGAACAACGTAACGAACTGTGGGAACGAATTGACAATACGTTTAAAGCGGTGAAGGAAAAACGTTTTGGACCTCAGAAAGAAACGGCTGCTTCGTCGTCTGGAGTAGATCGTGTGAAGAATCGTTATGATGGTTTGATAAGTGCGGTGTCAAGAATGGAAACTTCTATCAAACGCGATAGAGAGGAATTGGAAGAGCAGTTAGACAAAATCAAGCATTCTCGTTTTGAAGGTGTTTTGGAACAGCAAATTAGTAAAGCTAAGGTGAATATGATTGAGAATCGTATCACATCGAAGGAAACTAAGCTGAAAGATATGAATTCGACTCGTGCAGAGTTGGAAACAAAGATGAAAAATATTAAAGAAAAGGAAGCACGCAGAATCAAGAAAGAAGCGGCACAAAAAGTTGCTGCCGAAGCGAAACAAGCTGAATTAGCAAAAGCCGCTGCCGAAGCCGAAGCTGCGAAAGTTATTGCTGAAGCTGAAGCTGCAAAAATTGCTGCCGAAACTGAAGCTGCAAAAGTTGAAGAAACGCCTGTTGTGGAAGCCGCACCAGAAGTTGTGGAAACACCTGTCGTAGAAGTCGCAGTAACGGAAACGGTTGAAGCAGTCGTGGAAGAAGCACCGGAAGTTGTGGAAACTCCTGTTGTGGAAGCAGCGGTAGCTGAAACGGTTGAAACACCGGAAGCAGCAGTTGAAACGCCAGCTGAAACGGATACTGTTGTAGAAGAAATTGTGGAAGAAAAGGCAGAAGAGAACGAAACTGAAGAAAAGTAATTTTTTACTTTTTGTTAGACAAATAGTAAAAGGCATAACTGGAGTTAAATCCGGTTATGCCTTTGTTTTTTTTATTTTCCACGAATTTATCATGCCTTATGTTATCGCTTCTGTATGGTTTTGTCGGTTATGTTTCAGTTTACTACCAAAACTACCAAATCAACCCTTACTCAATTTTCCTCCACCAGCTTTTCCGCCTGTGAAATCTGCTAATAAATTAGCTTCAAAAGTAAATGTTAATCGCTCTTTTTCGCTGTACTTTTTAACTGCAATTTTTAGTAATCGTTCGCACAATTGCGTGAAGTCGATATCAGAATATTGCCACAGGTAGAATGATAATGAACCGGGAATCGTATTAATTTCATTGACATAAATCTCATTATTCGATAAATTAATCATAAAATCAATTCGCACTAAACCACTGGAGTCAAAAGCTTTGAAAGTCGCTTTTGCCATGTTTTTAATGATTATTTCTTGTTCCGGTGTAATATCTGCTGGAATTTTTCGCTTTAAGCTGGTCATTCCTTTTGATTTTCCACCACTGCTTTTGTACTTATCCGTGAAGCTCAAAATCTCGTCAGAACCTAAAGGTTGCTCACAAACAGAAGTTTCCATCTCACCATGAGTTCCCAGAACTGAACAATTAATTTCTTTCAAATTGGTAATCGCTGGTTCTATTAAAATTCGGGTAGAGTAACTTGCTGCTTGATGAATGGACTCTTCTAATTCATCTCGATTATCTGCTTTGCTAATTCCAATACTTGAACCTAAATCGCTCGGTTTTATAATTAATGGATAAGAAAAAACAGCCTCAATATCATCCAAAATACTATCTGGAC
>CAWVWD010000201.1:0-7563 GCA_963933585.1 uncultured Saprospiraceae bacterium | reverse complement strand
ATTGATCACGAAATAATTTAGTGTGAAAACAAAATAATAAATTAAATCAATTCGTAAAACGAAATAATTTGGTGCGTTTGCCCTTCTAATAAGCTGATGATATAATTTCTTATTCAAAAAATGCTTAATGATTTTTTAAACACTTCATTGATAACAAATTAGGTATTTCACAAGATATAATAAATAATAGTATTACATTTGATGATGCCTCCTAAGCACGAAAATTAGTACTTATAGATAAACTAAAAAAATAGTCCCTTTATATATTTACGTTAAACTGCAAATAGACAAAAACAGAATAACGACAAGATATCGACCAATTAAATTTAAACATACGCTTATCTGAAATACACTTAATTAATCCGAGTTGCTGGTTACGAGTTCAAATAATACTCGAATTAGCTTTATTTTCGTTTTAAATCATGATTCATTCGAAATTTTGAACTATTCGAGTAGCAACTCGCATCACGAAACTCGTAACTGGCAACTTGAATTAATTAATACATTATCGAAATGAATTATAGTCTTTTTTTGATTCTTATTTCAGCGAAACGAGAACAGTAACTTAAAAAAAAAATGAAACCGTATATTTATTTATTGATTGTTGGCTTATTTATTCAGTGTAGTAGTTCACCTACACCTGAACAAGGGATGGAAGACGAACCTGTTATTAGTGAAAAAGTGTCTGATATCGAAGAAATTGATGAATCCTCTACGATAGAAGAAGAACCGCCTATGTCAGGAAAAGCCATAAAAGTAAAATTTACAAATCCGGGTGATTATTATGTATTAGCGGCTTCTGGTTTACGAATGCGAGAAGGTACTTCTTTAGATAGTGAAAAAATGAATGTGGCTGAATATGGTAAAAAAGTGAACGTTATTATAGATCCTCAATCGGAGTCAATTTTAGTTAGTGGAATTAAAGGACGGATGCTGGAAACGAGTTATAATGATAAGAAAGGATATATGTTTGGAGGTTATCTATCAAGTATTCCTGTGCCTAAAAAATCTCAAAATATGAAGAATTATGCCAAACAGCTGCAGCAAAAAGGATATGATGCGACATATGAATATCAGGATGAAAAGGATGATGAAGAAGCGAAAGAAGCTGGATTTGTCTATATGAGAGAAATAATGACGATACCAGCTAAAAGTTTTCAAGAAGCGTTCCTAATTGGTAAACAGCTTAATTCTGGCTTTTTTAATGGTGTAGAGTTTGATTTACCTAATTCTTCTACGCCTAAATCATTAACGATAAAAGATGAAAATAAGATAAAGAAGATAAAAGGTATTTATAGTACTATACATTGTGAACAATGCTATTATTTTGACTATACAGCATTACGAGAATATTATGGTGTAGAAAGTATTTCTATAAAATATGATCATGACGAATTAACTGAAATAGAGGTAAATATGCAGGGTGAAGGTAGTTCTGCCAGCTTTTCTATCACAAAGGAAGGCGATTTTTATACGTTTGTATCTTATGGAGCAGGGGGTTAAATATTGTTGAGTAAGTGCTTGTGTAAAGGCCTCTTTTGTTTAAAAAGCGATTTCGATTTTCGGAATCGCTTTTTAGTTTTACTAGTCGTACATTTCTGTATTTTCTTTTACTTTGTATAGTAAATCTGCCTAACTGACCTCGAATAAATCTGCCGTTTACCTACTAAGAAACGTCGTTCAAAGATTCTATTTCTTAATTCCCGTAAACCATCTTTTCTTTGTAGCGTTAAATCGAACAAAACAAAAAATAATGAACACAACATACTTATCATTTATCTTATTAGCGTTTTCAATGTTATTTTCTAATATCATTTCTGCTCAAACAGGTGACGTTATGATTAAGGGAAGAGTGGTGGAAAATAGTGGTCAGCAACCGATTGAATTTGCAACGGTGATGATTGCGGATAAAGCGACCAAATCTGCTGTCGCAGGTGGAACTACAGACTTAGATGGGAAATTTTCATTGCAATCGAAATCAACGGATATTTATATCGAAGTGACGTTTATTGGTTATGAAAAAAAGATAATTACTGAATTTGAAATTGTTAATAATAAAATTGACTTAGGCGTTATTACGCTCGCTGGGAATAGTGCAATTTTGGATGAAGTAGTCGTTCGGGCGGAGAAATCACAGACCGTTTTCAAATTAGATAAACGGGTTTTTAATGTCGGAAAAGATTTGAGTTCGACGGGTGCGAGTGCTTACGAAGTCTTGAATAATGTGCCATCGGTGAATGTGAATATTGAAGGTGTGATTAGTTTGAGGGGAAGTTCAGGGGTTCAGATTCTGATTAATGGCAAACCATCCGTGATTGCGAGTGAGCAAGGCGGTGCACTCGGAACGATTACGGCAGATATGATTGAGCGAGTGGAAGTCATTACGAATCCATCGGCGAAATATGAAGCAGAAGGAACTGCAGGGATTATTAATATTATCTTAAAAAAAGAGGAACGAAAAGGGGTGAATGGTTCGGTTTCTTTGAATGTAGGTTATCCTGTAAATCATAGTGTTGGCTTGAGCTTAAATCGTCGGACAGAGAAGTTTAATTTATTTACGCAAGTTGGAGCCGGTTATCGAAAAATGCCAAGATTTAATGAAAATATCAACCGTGATTTGGTCAATAATAATACGATTTATAGCGAAGGAACGGAATACAGAAATGAGCAATTTTATAATTTCATTCTAGGAACGGATTATTATATCAATCCTCGAAATGTGTTGACGCTTTCTGGTAGTCTTGCGTATGAAATCGAAGAGCAACCCTCTCGCACCGATTTCAAATATGAAGATGCGAATGGCGACATCGTTTCGGAATGGTATCGAATAGAAACGACGGAAGCTTTGAATCCGAAATTTCAATACGAATTACAGTATAAAAGTGATTTTAAAGATAATAAAGAACACGTTTTATTATTCAGTGCTTTAGGTAGCTTTTTTGGAAAAGATCAATCCTCAGAATTTGAAAATATAACGCTTTCCGGTTCGAATGAGAATAGCGGCGAACAGAGAACTCGTACGAATTTCCAGGAAGCTAAATATACGTTTAACTTGGATTATACGAAACCGTTTTCTAAGAAATTTACTTTGGAAACAGGTGCTCAATATGTGATTCAAGATGTAAGTAATGATTTTGCGGTGACGGATTTAGAAAACGGAGAATGGGTTACAAAAACAGGCTTGACGAATATTTTTGAATATGACCAAAAGGTTTTGGGATTTTACGGAACTGGTGCTTTTGAGCATAAAGATTTTGGTGTAAAAGTTGGTTTGCGTTTAGAGAATACGGATTTGAAAACGCTTCTGGTAACGAATAACGAAACGAATAGTCAAAATTTCAATAACTTATTTCCGTCTGCTCATATTTCATACAAAGTAACGGAAAGATTCTCTGTTCAAACGGGTTATTCTCGCCGTATTTATCGCCCTCGTTTATGGGATTTGAATCCCTTTTTTAATATTCGTAATAACTTTAGTATTCGTGCAGGAAATCCTGATTTACAACCTGAATTTACAGATTCTTACGAAGCTTCGAGTATTTATATCTTAGATAAAATTTCGATGAATCTGAGTGTTTTTCATCGTTATACGACAGAAGTTATTGATAGAATCGCAACTTTTGAAGATAATGTGAATACGTTCAAACCATATAACATTGGTACCAAACGATCGACAGGAATTGAGTTTAACACGAAGATTAGTCTAAAAAAGTGGTTTACCTTAAACGGTGATTTTAACTATAATTATTTCAATCGTCAAGGTGAATTAGAAGGAACAATTTTTGATTTTTCGGCCAGTCAATGGTCCACAAAATGGACGAGTAAATTTAACTTACCGGCGGATATTGATTTTGAAATTGTAGGTCGTTATCAATCAAAAGAACAAACCGTTCAAGGTATCGTTTCGGATATGTTATCGGCAGATTTAGGTTTGCGTAAGAAAATTTTCAAAGGAAAAGCTGTTTTGAACCTTAGTATTAGAGATGTTTTCGCTTCTCGAATTCGTGAAAGTGAAACGACTCAAATTGATTTTTACTTATACAATCGAGGCTTTAGAGGTCGTTTTATGACACTTGGACTTAGTTATGGTTTTGGAAAAGGCGAAGCGATGGAATATTCAGGAAAACGAAGATATTTTTAGAACTTAGAAATATCGAATGAATTTAAAAATCCGTCATGCGGAACTCGTTTTAGGGTGGCGGATTTTTTTGTATTGGATTTTGAAATTGCATTTAAGATTATAAATTAAATAGATTTCTCTTTATCAAGACCTACGATAAGTTTGTAGCCACATTAAAAAGGTATAAACAATTGATTCATAATGGATGAGTAAGTATTCGAATTTATTTATTCGTAAATATCTGGCAGATTTTGATATTTGATAGGTTTGATCATCAATGATTCCTGAATTTAAAGTCATAATTGAAGTAGGCAAGTATCGTTTATTTATATTTACTTATGGAGCACTTTTATATCGGAGCAAAAATTATCGAGCGTATTTAAAGTAACCTTTAAAAAAGTCATCTTAATTTGTCTTTTTTAGACTTATTTGTCAATGTTTTTGCATCGCCTTTTGAAATCAAAGTCATCAGATATTTATAGATTTCGGAATTGTTTTTTTTGATGCCAAATATTGGTGTAGAGTTCAAAAATTCGTTAGTATTTCGATTATCGGGTATATTTTAGCGTCAATTTAGAATATTAAGGTACTTAAAATGACGAATTAGGATGAATCAATTCTATAAGCTTATCGAATATTTTATAATGCTAATGGGAAAATTATCATTAATTGTATAATATTTGAACTTAAAACTTGATACAGACCATTGATTATCATAAATTTATACTTAAATATATTGATAATCAACGTTACAAAACGAATGAACACAGTTATAACAAAACAAAATATCCGATTAGCTTGGATATTTCTGGTCATAAGTATCTTCGCTTATTACCTTTACAATCCACAAGTTTTCCACAAAGAAAATATTGCGATACTCATCAAACAATATCATAACTCGGGACTTTTTGTATTATTACTATTACATATTTTTCGAAGTTTCACCATGGTTCCATCGACTTTACTCATTTTTGCAGGTATCCTAATTTTTCCGAATGATTTAGAATGGCTTTTCTCAATTACGATGTTAGGCGTAGCTATCTCTTCTTCTTTAATTTATTACTTTTCAGATAAGTTAGATTTCAAAGTTTGGCTGAAGAAACATAAAGACGTTTATGATAGAATTCAAGGTGGATTAAACTCAAAGTTTGGAGCGTTATTTATTACCGCCTGGGTCATGTTTCCCGCTGTTCCGACCGATGCAATTGGCTATGTTTCGGGAGCGATGCGAATTAATTATTGGAAATACATCGGTGCATTAATAGTCGGTCAATTCATACTTTGCTTCGTTTATATTTATGGTGGATTTTATATTATGGAAAAGTTTTTGGGAATTTAGTAAAGTTATCCATGATTTTATTTTGGGTTTTTATATATCGTTCCGTTGTAATTTTATCGAAAATTCGCAATAAGCGGCTACCTGAAACTATCTATGCCATACTTAAAAGTAGCTATATTTTTATAGAATACGGATAATCGGACCTCATCAGTTTTAAAACTGGTGAGGTCTTTACGAATAAATAGGTCTGGGTATTTATAACAAATTTTATTGGTGAACAGCGATTAATTCAAATAATTCAACACCTAACCGGCCCAACCTTCTCTATCTAAAGTTCGAAACTGAATGGCTTCCGCCAAATGTTCGATACTAATACTTTCACTTCCTGCCAAATCTGCTATTGTTCGAGCGACTTTCAGAATTCTATCGTAAGCCCGAGCCGATAATTGTAATTTTTCCATTGAGCGTTTTAGTAGCATCTTTCCATCTTCACTAATTGCACAAACCTCTCTAACTAAGCGACTTGGCATTTGAGCATTACTATAAATAGATGGATGTTTTTCGAATCGATTTTCTTGAATATTTCGAGCTTCGACGACTCGTTTTGCAATATCTTCCGACGTTTCGGACTCTCGAGTATTTGCCGTTAGTTCATCATAAGAAACGGGCGTAACTTCCACGTGCAAATCAATTCTATCTAAAAGTGGTCCTGAAATCTTATTTAAATATCTTTTCACGACGCCAGGAGCACAAACACAATCTTTCTCAGGATGATTGTAATAGCCACATGGACATGGGTTCATACTTGAAACTAAAACAAAACTCGCTGGATAATCCACCGAAATTTTCGCCCTTGAAATCGTCACTTTTCGCTCTTCCATTGGCTGCCGCAAAACTTCTAAAACTTGTCGTTTGAATTCTGGTAATTCATCCAAAAACAAAACGCCATTATGAGCTAATGAAATTTCACCAGGTTGCGGATTCGAGCCACCGCCAACTAAGGCGACATCGCTAATCGTATGATGTGGCGAACGGAAAGGTCGAGTCGTGACCAAAGCAGAATTCTTCGGTAACTTTCCGGCAACGGAATGAATTTTCGTCGTTTCTAATGCTTCATTCAAACTCAACGGCGGCAATATCGTTGGAAACCGTCTTGCCAACATCGTTTTTCCTGCTCCTGGAGGCCCAATCAAAATTACATTGTGTCCACCAGCTGCGGAGATTTCCAAAGAACGTTTTATATTTTCTTGTCCTCGAACATCTGAAAAACAAACGTCGTAGACATTTTGATTGCTAAAAAAGATTTCTCTTGTATCGAATTTCTCTGGTTCTAATTTCAAATCACCATTCAAAAAATCAACGACTTCTTTTATATTTTCTACGCCATAAACTTCCAAATTATTAACAATTGCCGCTTCTTTTGCATTTTGTTTTGGAACAATTAAACCACGAAATTTCTCTTTTCTTGCTTGAATCGCAATTGGTAATGCACCTTTTATAGGTTGCAATGTGCCATCTAACGACAATTCGCCCATCATCACAAAATTTCCAATTTCTGCTGAAACCATCTGTTTCATTCCTGCCAACATGCCAATCGCAATTGGTAAATCATACGAAGAACCTTCCTTACGAATGTCTGCCGGAGCCATATTCACCGTTGTGTTTAAGCGCGGCAAACGCATTCCGGAGTTCTTAACCGCAGCTTGAATCCGCTGATAACCTTCCTTTACCGCATTATCGGGCAAACCTACCAAAAAATAACCTAAACCTGAACCGACTTGTCCATCTACATTCACTTCTATGGTAATTGTTCGGGCATCAACTCCATAAACGGCACTTCCATAAGTTTTAACGAGCATCTGAGTCTTATTTGGATATTAGGAAATACCAAATTTAAAAAAAATGTAGAACAATGGCTAATTTAATTTCAAAATTAAAAGAAAGACATTTTTTGAATGTAGTTTTCTACAAATTTTTTATCAATAATTAAAATATATATATTAAAGATAGTATTTTTACAAAGTCCATTTATTTCATTTAAACGTATTAAAAATAATCCAAAGACTTAATATCATGAAATGTTTCCCAAAATCAATAAAACAAACAACCTTACAGGCTTTTACTTTAACGAAATACTCGAATCGTATATAGTACGGTCTTAGTA
>CAWVWD010000200.1:0-7585 GCA_963933585.1 uncultured Saprospiraceae bacterium | reverse complement strand
GGAGCTGGATGTTTTGTTCATTTATATAAAAGTCATAAATTTTTGTGCCCTATAAATTCGAGTGAGTAGATTTGAGACATGAGAAGTGAGATTTTTCGCAATACTTTAAACATTGATAATCAAATTATTGTATCAATGTTTAATCTAAAAATCTCCCCTCTCCCCTCTTCTCCCTAAGTTTAGATGACCACAAAATTTCGATTCAATGCATAAATTATCAAAGAGTCAAAATTAATATACACATCTATGCGGATTTACATTGTAAAATTAGGAGAATTATTGGCAATAAAAAAAACGCCATTAACTCGAAAGTTAATGACGTTCTAATTCAATTCGTATGTAAACTTAATTCTCTGTATTATTTTTTAATCCTCGTCCGTAGGTGTAACTACCGGCGTTGGTTTTTTTTGTATAAATAATCTACGGAACAATGCCGCTGAACTTGATGTCATTCGGAAAGCTAACCAATACATCACTGGTACGATTACCAAAGTTAAGAACGTTGCGAACGTCAAACCATAAATTACAGTCCAAGCCATTGGCCCCCAAAAAGCCACATTATCACCACCAATAAATACTTGTGGGTCAAAGTCTGTAATCAAGGTTGTAAAATTGATATTCAGACCAATTGCTAACGGAATTAAACCTAAAATAGTCGTAATCGCCGTTAATAATACTGGACGCAAACGCGTTTTTCCAGCGTGAACGATACTTGTACGAACATCTTCAGATTCTAATTCCTCGTCTTCAGAAAGATTCAATTCTTCCTTCTTCCGTTTTCGGGTCAGTTCGACATAATCAATTAATACAATCGCATTATTTACGACGACTCCGGCGAGTGAAATAATACCCACACCTGTCATAATTAATACGAAATCCATTCCCGAAATCACATAACCCAAGAATACACCAATCAAACTTAATACGATTGACGATAAGATAATGAACGGTGAAATCAACGAGTTAAACTGTGAAACAATAATGATGAAAATTGCGAATAAAGCAACCGTAAATGCTCCTGATAAAAACGCTGTATTTTCTGCTTGTTCCTCTTGTTCTCCTGTGAATTTAAACGAATAACCTTCCGGCATATCGTAATCTTCCATCGCTACTTTAATCTCATTCACAACTTCATTTCCGTTTGCATCAGCTTCTAAGTTAGAGAAAACCGTAATGGCTCTTTCTGTATCTTTTCTTTTGATGGACGTATAAGTCGTTGAATATTCAATTTTTGCAACCGATGAAATTGGCACTTGTGCAATTTGACCATTTCCAGGATTACGGAAAGTAATCGGTTGATTCATCAAGGCTTCAATACTGTTACGATACTTTTCGCTCAAGCGAATAAAAATTGGATATTCATCATCGCCAACTTTCAAATCCGTTACTTCATTTCCATAAATAGATGAACGTAAAGCAAAACCAATATCACGAGTTGAAATACCATAACGACGTGCAGCTTCTCTATCCACTTCAATCAATAATTGTGGCTTAGCTAACTTCACATCTGCTTGTAATTCTTCAATTCCACTAATCTTTTTCGCATTGATAAATTTAATCACATCACCTGAAATAGCTGATAATTCATCAATATCTTCTCCTTGAATTTCAATATTAATTGGTTTTCCAGTCGGTGGACCATCTGCGTTTTTATCCACAGCGATACTTACCCCAGCATAACCTTTTAAATCTTCTCGAATCTTATCTAAAACTTCTTTTGTATCCACACCTTGACGATATTCAGGTTGAACGAATGAAACCGTTACCCGAGCTTTGTGTGGGGTCGTTCCACCATCACCTGAAGGTTGTCCTGGATCACCAGTTCCTTCTCCAATTTGTGTTAAAACAGCATCAACTGCCACTTTATATGGTTGAATTGTTTCCGTTACTTTTTCCTCTATTTTCTTTGTTAATTTGTTCGTTACTTCAATGTCTGTTCCGAATGGCATTTCCACGAAAACGTTGATATACTGCGGAGGCGTCACTGGAAAGAAAACTATTTTTGGCGTGAATATACCTAACAAAACAAATGCACCAATGAACAATCCTATTGTTCCGATAAAGAATAAAATTGGATTTTTTCCACGCAAGGCAAAACGAATAAACTTATCGTAAACATTCTCCAATCTTGGTAAAAATGAATTTTGGAAAGCAAATGCAGCTGGACGTAAAAGGTAAAAATTAACAATCGCTAAACCAATAACAATTCCAAATAGATTACGCCAAGTGTCATCACCTGAAGCTGTAAAACCAATGGTCATTGCCGCTAAAACAGCGATAAAAATCCAGAAGTTCTTTACTTTACTTTTTCTTGCGTCTTTCGTTTCTGCCTTTTCGTCAATCTTCATAAATCTTGACGTAAAAACAGGATTGAAAACCAAAGCAACAACCAAGGACGAAGTCAAAACAATGATTAATGTAAATGGCAAAGCAAACATGAAACTACCAATAACACCCGGCCAAAACGCCAACGGTACAAAGGCTGCCAAAGTCGTTGCGGTTGAAGCGATAATCGCCGTTGCAACTTCTCCAGTTCCTCTTTTTGCTGCTTCTTTCGGTGAATAACCTTCTTGCATATATCGATAGATATTTTCTACCACTACAATTGCATTATCAACCAATAAACCTAATGCCAAAATAAGGGAGAATAATACCATCAAATTCAGTACAATTCCCATAAGGTCTAAAATCATAATTCCCATTAGCATAGATAACGGAATCGCAATACCCACAAAGGTTGCGTTACGAATACCTAGGAAGAATAATAATACTAAAACCACTAAAATTACCCCTGCAATAATACTATTTTCCAATTCCGAAACTTGCTTACGGATTTGAATAGATTGGTCATTAAATAAGAATACTTTTAAATCCTCCGGAAATTTTTCTACTTGCGCTTTCGCAACAATCTCTTTAATCTGATCTGAAGCATCCAATAAGTTATAACCCGAACGTTTGACCACATCTAAAGAAACAACCGGTAATCTATCCGAACGAGCATAAGATGTCGCATCTTTGAAACCTAAACTTACTTCTGCAATATCCCGTAAGTAAACAGGATTCATGTTTTCACTTTTAATAATGATGTCGCTGATTTGCTTCACATTACTAAACTGACCGATTACACGAATATCTCTTTTGAAACCGTTTGATTCAATTTCACCACCAGAAATCGTAATATTTTCCGCACGAATTGCTTGTTCAACATCATAAAAACTAACCTGAACCGCTTGCATTTTCTGCAAATCCAAATCAATTTTCACTTCTCTTTCTAATGCACCTTTAATATCTACTTTTGAAACTTCTGTTAAAGCTTCAATTTCATCTTCTAAATATTCCGCATAATTCCGTAATTCATCGACTGAAAAATCACCTGATAAATTCACGGCAACAATTGGAAATTCAGAGAAATTAATATCAAAAACATTTGGATCACGAGGCAAATCTTGTGGCAAATCACTCTTTGCCTTATCTACTGCATCTTTTACTTCCTGCAATGCTTTTGGTACATCCACATCCGTTTCAAATTCTACAATTACATTTGAATAACCTTGTGCTGATGTTGATTTAATTTCTTTTACGCCTGTGATAGATTTGATTTCATTCTCAATTGGTTTTGAAATCACATCCTCAATACTTTTCGCTGAGTTTCCAGGATAAATTGTACTCACATAAATTGTTGGAATAACAACTTCCGGAAACAATTCCTTTGGCATCGAACGGTAACTATTCCAACCGAATAATCCAATCATGAAAACCAAAAGGAACATACTTGTTCCGTTATCAACTGCAAAGTTTGTCAGTTTGAAACTACGGAACTTCTTTTTATTATTTGCCATCTTCTTTGGTAGTATTTAAACGCACCCCCCACTCTCTTAAAAAGAGGAGAACAACACTCCGCTTCGCATTTTGCATCGAGTTGAGATTTAGCTCTTTTTTTTTAAGAGAGGGATTGAGGTGCGTTTAAATGAATAACAATAACTTATTTCACCTCAATTAATTCACCATTTTTCAAATCTCTTGAACCTTTGATAATGAATGTTTCATCACCTTTCAAGCCTTCTGAAACTAAGGTTTCGCCTTCATAAGTTTCGCTAATTGTCACGTAAACTTTTGTAGCAATTGCCCCTTTTTCGTTTTCACCTTTAATGAAAACATAGCTTTTTCCACTCACTTCTTGCTGAATTAAATTAGAAGGTAAAACCACTGCGTTTTTCGCTTCAAAATCTTTAATCATAACCGTTGCTAATAAGTTTGGCTTCAAGTTTCCAGAGTTTGGAATATCAATTTCTACTTTAAAAGTACGGTTTGCAGGATTTACTTGCTGACCAATTAATGAAATTCTTGCTTTTGTTTCTTTGTCTAAAGCCGGAAAATTAATCGTCACCATTTGTCCTTTTTTCACACTATTTAAGTACGTTTCAGGAACCTCTGCCTGTACTTGTACACGGCTCAAATTCAAAATCTCAATCATCGGCATTCCCGGAGAAATCACATCACCAGCTTTCACCATTGTCCGAGTAATTTCACCGCTAGCGGGAGAGTAAATATTCGCTTTCGTTAATTGAAAACTAATCGTTTCCAAACTTTTCTCTAAACGATTTTTATTATTTTTTGCTTGTAAAAATTGCATCTCAGAACCAATATTTTGATCCCAAAGTCTTTTTTGACGATCGTAAGCAATTTTTGCAAAATCCAAAGAAATTTGTAGTTCCGCAATCTGTTTATCGACTGCTTCCATATCCACTTTTCCGATTAATTGACCTTTTTTTACGCTATTCCCTTCTTTCAAAGTGAACTGAACCAAGCGTCCACCGGCTTCACTACTTGCGTAATAAACATTATCAGACTGAACAGAACCTTGAATTTCTACAAAACGAGCAAAATCTTTTGGTGCAATCTCTTTCGTTGTCACCAACGTTCTCGCATCCGCTTTAGGCGGTTCTATTTCAGCAATATCCTTTTTGATTGCCTTAATTTCTTTTTCCAAAGTTTTCAACGCCATCGTTTTTTCCGTTAGCTCCGACTTTAACTTCGTTAAATCTTTTTTACCGTCTGCGTCAGGTGTTTCGCCGCCACAAGCAGCCAAAATAAATGTCGCAATAATAATTGTTGTTATAAGTTTAATCTGTTTCATTTTTTACGATTGATAATTGGTGATTCATGATTAGTTATCGGTTTTCTTTATTCAAAATTGAAAATTAACTTTACTTTCAATCGTATATAAGGTACTCCCAATCACCGATTACTACTTCCCAAGAGCGATTTCTAATTCGGCTTTAGCCATTAATAATCCAAAAAGAGCTTGAATATAATTGCTTTGTTCCATGAACAAGCTACCTTCCGTTTGATTCAATTCAAAACTTGATGCAAGACCTTCTTTATATTTAATTTGTATCGTATTATAGATTCGTTGAGCCAACTCTTTACTTTCTTTACTATTCTTTACACTTTCAATAGCATTTAGGTATTTGATACGAGTATTAGCAACTTCTAAGCGAATACTTTCACTATATTGATCACGCTGACGAACCGCTTCTTCCACATCCAATTTCGCTCTTTGAACTTTCGCTCCACGAGCCAAACCGTCAAAAATTGGAATATTCAATTGTAACCCAGCAACTGCCGTCGGAAACCATTTTCCATTACCATCGAATTCGTTAGTTTGTAACGTTTGTTGATAAGAAGCAAATGCTGCTAAATTAGGTAAATAACCCATTTGTTTTTGAACCAAAATATTCATCTCGTTCAATGCAATATTCGTTTGCATCATTTGATAAGTTGCATGATTTGCTAACTGTAACTTTTCATTTATCTCCGTAGCAAAATCATTTTCAACCAAATCTTCCAAACGGTCGGTTACTTCCAACTCTTGATCGATAGGAAAACCCATTACGAATTTCAAATTATTCATCGCAATTGATTTCTGGCGAACTAAATTTTCCGTCTGAGATTTTAATTGTTTCAGTGACAAAGTCAACCGATCAATATCCAACTGTTCCGCAAAACCTTCTTTATACAATTCCTTTGTTTCAAAAAGTATACGATTCAAATTGCGAATATTACTATCCATCACAGAAACAGATTCGTCAAAAATCAAGGTTGCCAAATAAGTCATTGTTACACTTTTCTTCACATCTTGTTTGGCTATCGCTACTTGTTGCGCAGCAAGAACTCGATATGTGCGAGCCGCTTTCAAACCAGTCAAATAAGACGCGTCAAACAACAATGATTGAGCTTCCAATGAAGCCGTAAAGTTATTCTTTACACCGAATTGTAACTCCGCAAATTCTCCTACTTGTCCTCCAAAAGCTTCCGCAGGAACTAATGATGTTGGAATTTGTAGAAAGTGTTGATAGTTCAAACCACTTTTCACTGTTGGTAAACCGATTGCACGAGTTTCAATAATTTGTTGGTCCGCATCCGAAATTCCAATTTGTGCTAATTGCACACTCGTACTATTCGACTGACCATAAGTTATCGCTTGTTGTAAGCTAAATTCTTGCTGACTGAATCCCGAAAGACTGATTGCCAAAGCAAAAATTATGAGGTAAATCCGTTTCATATTTTATGTTATATCAATGATTATTTTAAAATGTATATCCAAGCTCCAGCTTGGTTTTATTTATTTTGATTTCGTAATATATTCTTCAAAAACCTTGATTCCTTTTTCCGACATAATTCCATATAAATGGCATCGAATCATATGATCATGAACTTGCAAAAATGAATATTCACCAATAGGAAAAAGGTTTTTATCTACGACCAAATCTATTCTGCCGATATATAACTTAGCTACAATATCAGCGTGAACATCTTCTCGGTAAAATCCTTCCTCAATCCCTTTTTCGATATTCTTTTTAATCAAAAAATAAGTATGCTGAAAATGTAACGATTCCATTAATTCCCAACTTGATTGATAATATTTTTGTAAATCGTGAATAACTGAAGGATTTACTTTCTGCAATGTCTGACTCACATATTGACTCGTTTTTATCATTTCATCAATCGCATTTTCAGCAGAATGATGAATTTCAGTCAAAATCATTTTTTCTTCCTCAATATGCTTTACCATACCTTTTTTTATCAAATCCGCCTTATTATCCACATATTGATAAAGCGTCTTTTTGGAGATACCTAAAGTCCGTGCAACATCATCCATACTTATGCTCCTTAGACCATATTGCATGAATAATTCCATCGATTTTTCTACTATTTTATTGACAGTTTCCATTTTTTTATTTCTTCAAAAACGCTGCAAATATAGACACTGAAACTTAGGAAACGAAAATAAGTTTAAAAGTTTCCTAAGTTTTTTATTATTATCTCATCTGCTAACTTACTGACTGTCAATAGCTAATTTTTAATCAATTTTGTAATCTATAGGAACTAACAATAGAAAAGTTATTATATCCAGAATTTTCCAACATATCGTTTTTAGATTTAAGATAATTAATAATTTTATTTGGGGAATATTTATTCAAATCAGGACTTATTAGTAAGTCAAGTTAATCATGTCGGTATTTTTTAACAAAATATTGCCGATAACTTCGTTAAAATTTATTTTCATAACTATGGCTATGTA
>CAWVWD010000199.1:0-7643 GCA_963933585.1 uncultured Saprospiraceae bacterium | reverse complement strand
TACTTCGTTTTGGATGAAGCGGATCAGATGTTGGACATGGGATTTATTAACGATATTCGTAAACTTCTTGCGAAGTTACCAGCGAAAAGACAGTCGTTATTTTTCTCTGCAACGATGCCGCCATCAATCGTAGAATTATCAAGTAAGATTTTAGGAGCTTATGAACAAGTGACGATTGAACCGGAACAAACAACTGCTGAAAGAGTCGAACAAGCGGTTTATTTTGTGAGTAAAAGTGATAAGAGTAAATTACTTATTCACTTGATAAAAACGCAAGATCCAGATACCGTTTTGGTGTTCTCGAGAACGAAACATGGAGCAGACAAGATTGTCAAACTTTTACTTCGAGCAGAAATAGAAGCCGCAGCAATTCATGGAAATAAATCTCAAAATGCACGACAACGGGCATTAGGAAATTTCAAACGTGGAGGTGTCCAAGTTTTGGTTGCAACGGATATTGCAGCACGAGGAATTGATGTGTCTAATTTAGCATTAGTTGTAAATTATGACTTGCCAAATGTGCCAGAAACTTACGTTCACCGTATCGGAAGAACTGGTCGTGCAAAAGCAAGCGGAACCGCTTTGTCTTTCTGTATGGGTGAGGAAAAACCATATTTACGCAGTATTCAAAAGTTGATTAATCAAAAATTAACAGTTGTTGATGATCACCCTTTTGAGGACGATGGTAGCGAAGATGTGGCGGAAAAAGCTAAACCACAACAGCGAAAGCGTCCAAGCGTTCAAGCTCGGAAAGAGAGAAGTCAGAATAATCGAAATACTAATTTCAATAAAAATAGTAATAGTAATAGTCGAAATTCAGGCGGAAATCGTTTCAATTCAAAAAGAAGAAAAACGGATTAATACTGATTTTTTAATATGATTTTCAATATTAATTGAAAAATATTACATTCAAAACGTCAAAGTGACTATATCACTTTGGCGTTTTTTTATTTACACCAAAAAAATAAAAATATGAATAATCACGAATTACTTTCATCGATTATCGAAAAATTAATCAGCAAGGGCGGTTACGAAAACTTCGCTATTATTAATCTTTCTAATGGTTATTATGTTCAATTATCTGCTGAAATTGGGGATACAAAAGTTTATTGCGAAGCGGTTAGTGATAATTACTTAAAGTATGGTAATAAACTTTCACCGACTCAAATCGAAGCATTAAAAGTATTAAAATGGGAAGATCCTGCTTCTCCTCAAGATAACTATTCTACGGTATTTTCTGTGAATTCTGCTGCTGAGAAATTAGAATTGGTGAATCATTTGATGCGTACCGTAACGTCAGTTTATAATACGCCGATGATTTCGGAGAGAAGTGTGGAGTTGAATCTGGATTAGTAGATACGCACGTCCGTGCGTATCTTGTGCGAACGAATACGGTTTGTGAATAATTTATATTTGTACAAATATAAATTATTCATCCCCTTTTTTATCGGTTTATACAAGCGGACATGTTTGATACGCACTTCCGTACGTATTTACAGAATATCGTATATTGTGATAAACTTTGAAAAATAATGATAGAACAGAAAACCATAGCAGAGATATTTGAAACTGCAAAAGTTGATGAAGTCGTTGGTGACTTTGTGAATTTGAGGCGTCGAGGGGTAAATATGATTGGCTTGTGTCCTTTTCATAATGAAAAAACACCATCATTTACGGTTTCACCTGCAAAAGGAATCTATAAATGTTTTGGTTGTGGACAAGGTGGAAACTCTGTGAATTTCATCATGGAGCATGAACAAGCTTCTTATCCGGACGCCTTGCGATATTTGGCGAAAAAGTATGGGATTAAAATAGAAGAGAAAGAGCTTACGCCAGAGCAGGATATGGAGTTAAAACGCCGAGATAGTTTGTTCATTCTCAACGACTTTGCTGTGAAGTATTATCATGATAATTTAACGAAAGATGATGTCGGGAAGAGTGTCGGATTGAGTTATTTTAAGGAAAGAGGATATCGGAAAGAGACGATTGAGAAGTTTCAATTGGGATTTGCTTTTGATAAAAAAGACCATTTGACACTTCAGATGGTCAATAAAGGCTATAACCAAGATTTATTGAAATCGGTGGGTTTAACGACTCGTTATGGACGGGATTTCTTTCGAAATCGAGTTCAATTTCCGATTCATAATTTATCGGGAAAAGTAATTGGTTTTGGTGGACGAATTTTGGTGACGGATAAGAAGCAACCGAAATATCTGAATACGCCGGAATCTGAAATTTATAATAAAAGTAAGGTTCTTTACGGGATTTATTTTGCTAAAAAAGCGATTCGTCAGGAAGATAATTGTTTTTTGGTGGAAGGTTATACAGATGTAATTTCATTGAATCAAGCTGGCGTCGAAAATGTGGTTTCTTCGTCGGGAACATCTTTGACAGTTGGACAAATTCAATTGATAAAACGCTATACGCCGAATATTACGATTTTGTATGATGGTGATGCGGCAGGAATAAAGGCGGCTTTGCGAGGTTTGGATTTGGTGTTGGAGCAGGATATGAACGTGAAAGTGGTTTTATTGCCGGAAGGCGAAGATCCTGATTCGTTTGTACAATCGGTTGGAACAGAAAAATTCAAGGAATATATTGCGGAGAAAGCGGCAGATTTTATCTTGTTTAAAACGAATTTAATTCTAAAAGAAACGGCGAATGATCCTATAAAACGAGCGACTCTAATTAAGGATATTGTCGAAAGTATTGCGAGAATTCCGGATCCGATTAAGCGCTCTGTTTTTGTGCGAGAATGTGCGAACTTAATGCAAATGAGTGAGCAAATTTTGGTGGATGAGGCGAATAAAGCGGTGATGCGATTGGTGCAAAACCGTCAAAAAGAACAACAAAACGAGGAGCGAAGAAGACAACGAGAACAGCAACGAACGCCAAATACTGGACGTAATCATAATCTTCCGACACAACCTCCAAGTAATAAAAATAGACCGAATAATACTGGACAAAATGATAATTTTGCAGGATTGATTCCGCCATCAGATTCTGGAGATTTTCCACCGTTTGATGACGGAGGAATGCCGTTTGACGATGGTTATCAAGGAAATTTTACAGATAGTTTGCCGCCAAATGTCGGTCTGATGCCTGTCGAAAATTCAGAATCTAAACGAGCAGCACACACTTACAATGACGACTTTCAGGAGAAAGATATTGTTCGAATTTTGATGTTATTTGGTACGGAAACCTTTACGATTGAGAAAGAAAAAGAGGCGGAAGAATGGCAAGTTGCGGTTTATGTATTATCGAATATGGAAGATGTTTTGGAAGAATTTGATAATCCGCTTTATAAGAAAATAGTGCATTTTATTTATGATAATTTGGCAGAAGAAAAGTTCTTTTCCGCTCAAGATTTTGTGAATCATGAAGATAAAGAGATTCAAAAATTGGCGATTGATTTATCAACTTCGCCTTATGAATACAGCGATAATTGGATTAATCGTTTTGAAAAACCGCTTTCATCGCAACCGATGCCAGACGACAATTTTAAAGCGGATGCCATAAAAGGTGTAAATGTATTTAAACTCATAAAAATTCAGCGAGTTTATGAAAAAAATCAACGACGATTGAAAGGTATTGGCAATGATGATTTTGAGGAAATGATGCGATTGTTGAAGATTCAGAAGAAATTGATGGATATCAGGAGTGAATTGGCGGAACTGACAGGAACGGTGGTTTTACGATAATAAATAAAAACTTTCTGTCATTCCAATGAAGGTCGGAATCTCTCAAGTGTAAGGACTTAACGTTGAAATAGTTACCAATTTAAAAAGGTGATTTTTTAGTTCTGTTTCATTGCCCTTAGAAGGTTTCGACCTTCGTCGGGATGACGGTCTTTTTTGATGAAATGTTAATTGAAATTTGTACAAACGGTTTACAATCGTGTATTAACGCCGAAAAAGGTGGGGCGAATCGGGTGGAACTTTGCGATAATTTATTTGAAGGCGGAACGACACCGAGTTTGGCGACAATTCAATTGGCAAAGAAATATTTGTCGATTGATGTTTTTGTGATAATCCGACCAAGAGGAGGCGATTTTTGTTATTCGGATTTGGAGTTTGAGATTATGCAATTGGACATTGAAAACTGTAAAAAATTCGGAGTAGAAGGTGTCGTTTTTGGGATTTTGGATTCGGATGGAACGATTGATAAAGCTAGAACAAAACAACTTATCGAATTGGCCCGACCAATGAAAGTGACGTTTCATCGTGCGTTTGATATGTGTGAAAATCATTTGGAAGCGTTGGAAAGTTTAATCGAGATTAGAGTAGATAATTTGCTGACTTCAGGAGGACAAAATAAGGCGATTGATGGTTTGCCATTGTTAAAGCAATTGGTTGAAAAAGCGAAAAATCGTATTCAAATTATGGTCGGAAGTGGTGTTCGTCCGAACAATGTAGAACGATTTAAAAGTATTGGTATTACTAATTTTCATTTGTCGGGAATCCATGAAATTGAAAGTGAAATGCAGTTTCGGAATCCAAATGTTTCGATGGGAAGTGTACCTGAAATTCCCGAATATAATATTCGAGTGACGGACGAGAAAGTTGTTCGAGAATTTAGAGAAAAATTAGACGATTAAATGGTATCCGTTTTTAAAAATGACACCATTCCGCTTTAACTATTTGGCTCAATAAAGTCCCAAAGGTTTCCATATAAATCTGCAAAAACACAAACTTTTCCAAAATCTTCTGTCGATAATTCCCTCACGATTTTCACCTCATTGGCTATTAAGTTGGCGTAATCTCTTTCGATATCATCGGTGTGTAAAAAGAGGAAAACTCTTCCGCCCGTTTGGTGGCCGATAGCCTGGAGTTGTTGTTCGTTTTTGGCTTTCGCCAATAATAAACCACAACCTTCTGAACCTTTTGGACGCACTCGAACCCAGCGTTTGGTTTCGCCTCGGACGGTATCTTCCAAAAGTTCAAAATTTAACTTTTTGGTGTAAAATTCAATTGCCTCATCATAATCTTTGACGAGGATAGATATTTGTGTGATTTCTTGTTTCATAATTCTATTTTATTCACAAGTTTATATGGTATTGCCATGTGCGTATGATATTTCACCCCTTTTCTGCAATAGGCAGGCTTTTGTGGCTTTCGCTATTGCGATTCGGTCAACTGCGGATTCAACTTATTGGTAAAATGACTTTGAAGGTACTCCCGTTTGGTTTGTTATCAAGGATTTCGATATCTCCTTTGTGAGCGGTCACCATATTTTTCACGATGAACAATCCCAGTCCGGTACCTTTGGTTTTTCGAGTATCTTCATTGCCCACACGGTAGAATTTTTCAAAAACGCGTTCTTTGTCTTCCGTTGAAATTCCGACGCCTTTATCAGCCACTTCAAAATGAAGTTGTTTTCCCGATTTATTCAATCGAATGTGAACCTCATCACCGTTTGGACTGTATTTTACAGCATTTTCGATTAGATTAACAATGATAGAATTTAGTGCGAATCGATCGCCATGAATCATTGGTAATTTGTCATTTGATTGAAAATAAAAACGAATATTGGAAAATTTTGTACGAACTTGACGTAAATTTTCGGTAATTAAATCATTGAAATTCAATGGTTCTGGCGAGATTTTGAAAGATGTTTCGATTCGGGCGGCCAATAAAATATTATTCACCAAATTATGTAGTCGTTCCGTTTCTTTCAACGCTCCTTTACTTAATAATTGAATTTGTTCGGTTTTTAAGTTTGGACGCTTCATAAAAGTATCTAATGCTAACTTTATGGAAGCAATCGGTGATTTTAACTCGTGTGTAATAGATAAAAGGAAGTTTCGTTGCTGTCGAGCTAAAGCGACTTCTTTCCGAAATCCACGATTCAGAAATCCCATTCCAATCAATAAAACCATGAAGAATACGGAACCTTCACCAATAATCATCAATTTTTGTCGCTTAAAAATGTCAATTAAAGATTGATAAGTATCGGATTGCTCAAAAGCTTTTTCCGTCAGGTCGCCATAAATAACTTCTTTCAGTCGTAAAGCATCGAGACGAGCTTCACATAATTCTCCATTTTGATTTAATAATAAATACGACCACCAGATGGAGGCTGTTAGCACGTAAAAAATCAAACCGTAAAAAATCAGCCGATGTTTAAATGTCTTTTTCATATTTGATATTTGAATACGTTCGATACGTTATATTTATAGGACACTTTTAAAAGTGGATTCAAATTTATAAATCATTGGTAATCAGACCTAAAAGATTCTTAAAACCTGTCAGGTCTTTACAGATGAATATGCTGGAATACTTAACCAAAACCAAAGTTATGGATTTTGCTCTTAGAATTTGAAATTTATGTACCTTTGCCACTAATTTCAACAAATGTTCAAACATTTATCAAACATATAATGTTTGCATTGACTGAAACTAAAACATTTTTTTCGAAAACAATTGGTGGTTTGGACATTAACCTCTAGACCTTTATACCATTAAACATTAATACCAATAATAAATGGGTACATTAATTATAATCGGACAATTAATATTGAGTTTGTCCATCCTGATTGTATTACACGAATTCGGACATTTCCTTCCTGCTCGTGCGTTCAAGACGAGAGTTGAAAAATTCTATTTATTCTTTGATCCTTATTTTGCCTTATTCAAAAAGAAAATTGGTGACACAGAATGGGGAATCGGCTGGTTGCCTTTAGGTGGTTACGTGAAGATTTCAGGAATGATTGATGAGTCGATGGATAAAGAACAAATGGCAGGACCTCCACAACCGTGGGAATTTCGTAGTAAACCAGCTTGGCAGCGTTTAATCATCATGTTAGGTGGTGTGACCGTGAATTTCGTTTTGGGTTTCTTGATTTATGGTTTTGTGCTATTTGGTTGGGGCGAAGATATGTTACGAACGGAGAATGTAAAGTATGGCGCTTATGCGGATACTTTTGCTCGTGAAATGGGTTTTCAGACCGGTGATAAATTGGTGAGTTTAGATACGAAACCTTTGGAAAACTTTAACGCTGCTCGTTTGGAAATTTTCAAAAACGAAACTAAAACAGCAGAAGTTATTCGTGATGGAGTAGAAACAACGGTTAATATTCCGGAAGAATTAACTGGGGCATTGGCAAGTTATAAGGGTTCATTCCTTGTACCTCGTACCCCCTTTGTAGTAGATTCTCTTTTGTCAGAACGTTCATTTAAACCGAAAAGAGGATGGTTCGTAAAACCGATTACGGTTCCTTATCCAGCTTACAGTTCTGGAATGAAAAAAGGAGATCAAATTATTGGTTTGAATGAATCAACGATTAATTATTACGATGAATTCGCAACGGAAATTAGAAAACACAAAAAAGAAAAAGTTACGGTTTCTGTATTAAGAGGAAGCGATACTTTAGGCTTTGAGATTCAGTTGGATTCCTTCGGCACAATCGGAGCAGTTCCTGCTGGCATCACTAATTTCTTACAGATTGACCATAAAGACTACTCTTTCGGTGAAGCGATGCCCACAGGTATAAGTAAATCCGTAGAATTTTTGAGTTTACAAATTAATGCTTTTGGTCAGATGTTTTCTGGAAAAGTGAAAGCCTCCGAAAGTTTAGGTGGATTTGGTTCTATCGCTAAAATGTTCTCTCCGACTTGGGATTGGCAACGTTTCTGGCGAATGAC
>CAWVWD010000198.1:0-7649 GCA_963933585.1 uncultured Saprospiraceae bacterium | reverse complement strand
ACTAAGAAGTCGTCTTGAATATATTGAAAATCGGGAAATGCATCAGAAGTTTGATTTTCGTAGAATTGTGTGCATAAGATATTTTCCGAAGCATTCGGTTCGTTTGGAGCAATTAATAAATCCTTTTTATTGTCATTATTAACGTCTAAATGAAATGCAGCCGGAAAAATATCCATCTGAATGGGGACATCATAACTTGGAAAGTTTGAATCTTTGGCATTCATCCAAGCAGTATCTGCATTATAGCCATTGGTCAACATCGTCATATTTGAAAACGAAATATCGCCCAAAAGAATTTCTTTTGCACCATCATTATTTAAGTCTAAACTCAGTGTAAAAGAACCTGCATGTCTTGAACTACCATTATTTAAACCATGAATCGTATCAAGCTGATTCCCTTTTTCGCCTTTACCTACAAAGTAAATTGTTCCATAACAAGAATCGATGCCCGTTGAAAGATTTACATCATTTGTAACGGGTGACTCTAGGAATCTTCCCCAACAATCGGTGCGTAATTCAAAAATCAAACTATCGCAGCCATAACCCATTTCTTGCGACATATTTTCATAATAGACCATATAGCCTCCGGTCTGTCTGAAACTTAGAATATCTAAATCGCCATCGCCATCAATATCATCAATCGCAGGAATATCTGTATTAATGACATTTACAACCGCTGGAAAATTACTCGCTGGGGTGTAATAAAACAACACATCGGTAAACCAAACTGGATTCGGATAAAATGGAATACGACTGAAAATTAATTCATTATTGGAATTATAACTTCCTTGCCAAACGGCAATGCCATCAATCGGTTGAATTGGACGGGCGAATAAATCTGGAATTCCATCACAATTATAATCACGCGTTAAAGCCCATTTATTGGCATCCGGAAAATTTTTGGCATATTTGGGCGCGTAAGTATAATCTATAGTATTCGGTGTTCCATTATTGATAAAAGTAAAAAAACGATTATCGGTTCTATCAAAAACGATTAAATCATTGATACCATCATTATTTAAATCTGGATCAGAATATTGCGGATTATTTAAACCACCTAAATCGCCAAGCGTCAAGGTTTTATTGTTTTCTTTCAAGTCAATTGGCAAATGAAATAATCGCTGTTGTCCGTAACTTTGGACGGACAAAATCAGTAGGAAAAATAATAATTTTAATTTCATAATATACTTTTTTAGAAAATTAGGAAGTAATAATTTCACCGTTTCATTGTAATCACTTTACGAATTATTTCGTTGTCTTACCGTTATACGATTGTCTATGAAATAATTGAACAATGAAAAGAGGAACAAAGTAAACGAAGTTCGTAGATAATATTTGTCAATAAATATGATAAACGAAAAGGTAAGGAACAGGAATTAACTAAATTTAGTTTTATTCGGTAGCTTAGTTTTCTCAGTTTTCTTAGTTTTGCATCAAAGATGGACGTTTATCGGGATAAGTAATCAAATTTGAAGTGGAAATTAAGGGAAAAAGAAGCCGCAGACAATCTAAATTTATTTCATGCTCATTTCTAAGTTGGAAAATATAGTGAGTTATCCTCAAAATTTAACGTATTTTTGATTCGTAAAATAACTATTTTATTAGGTAGAAATATGTTTTGATATTGAAATGCTATCAATTCATTTTGAGTGAATGAAAAAAACCGATACGGTTTAATATACGCAGAAACCAGTAGCCAGAGATGACAAAACAAAAAATTCGATTTATTATTAATCCACATTCTGGTGTTCAAGAGAAACATCAGATAGAATCGTCTATCAAAAATCTATTGAATTATGAAAAATATGATTACGAAATTGAGTTTACGAAATACGCCGGTCATGCGATTGGTTTGGCAAAAGATGGGGTGGCAAAAGGTTTTGATATCATAGTCGCTGTTGGTGGCGATGGTTCGGTGAATGAAGTAGCGGCTGGTTTGATTGGGACAGAGGTAATCATGGGAATTCTGCCGTTAGGCTCGGGAAACGGTTTCGCAGGACATTTGGGACTTGGACGAAAATTAAAATATGCACTGAAAGTTATCAATGATGGAAATTCTGCATTAATTGATACTTGTTTGGTAAATGATGAACCGTTTGTGAATCTGGTCGGCTTTGGTTTCGACGGTTTAGTTGCGAAAGCCTTGAAAGGTAGTAAAGTTAGAGGTTTACTTGGTTATATAATGGGTATCTTGCAGTATGTTTTTCGTTATAAAGCATCAGATTTTAGTATTCAAATAGACAATGAACCGGCAATTAATCGACGATGTTATATGCTAAATGTTGTGAACGGAACGACTTATGGTTATAATTTTCATTTTTATTCAAAAGCGAAATTGAACGATGGAATCATTCATGTTTTAATTATTAAAGATGTCGCTCGATGGAGATATTTTGGCTTGTTATATTTGTCTCTTCGTGGAAAATTACACGAAAGTAAAATCGTAGAATTATACGATGCGAGACAGGTTCAAGTTATTCCAAAGGAAGCTATTTTGATGGAAATTGATGGTGAAAGCATTGGTTGCAAAAGTCCGTATAATATTAATATTGTACCAAAATCATTGAAAGTTATTGTGCCGAAAGGCTCTTATTTAATGATGAATTAGGCATTAGTAATTATTTACGTTCTGACGTATTTATTCTTAATTTCTAATTCCACATTAAAAAAATAGGACAATCGTAAGAAAACCGTTTAACGATTAAATCTTCCCCCAGCCCAGCTTTCAAAAGCTCGCTTGCTGTGCGAACGGGTAGGAAAAAGGTGCTAAACGACAGATTTCAATTTTAGTGAAATCGAGTTTTATCGTTTGGCTTTTCTCCTTTTTTTAAGGGAAGGGTCGAGATAGGGATTTACCCGAAAAAGCGATTTTTATTTTCTTGCGATTGCCTCAATTAAAAGAATCATGGGAAAAAAGAATAGAAAAGGTGTCGTATATTCTACGAATAATGATTACGATTATGAGTATCATGAAGATGAACAAGCGGAGACGTTACCGCCTCAGCAGCAAAATTTGCGAGTGATGATTGATAGAAAAAAGCGAAAAGGAAAGGAAGTTACTTTGGTAACTGGTTTCGTTGGAACGCCGGATGATTTAAAAGATTTGGGCAAAACCTTGAAAACTAAATGTGGTGTTGGAGGTTCTGCGAAAGATGGAGAAATCATTATTCAGGGTAATCATAAAGAAAAGGCATTAAAGTTGTTATTAGAGTTAGGGTATAAAGCAAAGCCTTCAGGTGGATAATTTCCTAAAATTCAATTATATACAAATGTTAAGATTTATTTATGTGGTATTTTTATCAGTAATTGCCTTTAATACAGCAATTAATGCACAAGGAGAAACGATTCCAGAATCAGTATGGAAAGATAGAACGGAATATAAAGCTGCCGAAAAATTAGTGACAAAATATATCCGAGAGATAGAGGAAAATCCGGTCGAAAACTTGAAAAATAAAGAGAAAATAGATTTTGTCTTACGCTGGATTTTGGGTTGTCCTTATATTGCGATTAAACTTAAAAACGGTTACTTTGAAAAAATATTAACAGATCCTAATTATGCATTTGCAAATTATGCCGCTTGCGGAATCCTTTTTGGGGAAGTATTATATTATTTAGAAAATCCATTCGATAGAAATAGAAAAAATGCTCTCCGAAACGGCGTGTATTATACGATGGAAATGTACAAAAAATTGAAGGTTTATAATGATGAAACGACTTGCGAAATCTTGGAATTATTTATTCGATTAGAAGATGATAATACATTGAATAAGTTTATTTTCTTGGATAACTAGGGTCGAAGAAACCGATACGATTCAAAATGTAATAGAAAAGTCAAATAGTAAAAAAATCCTCAATGGGCGAAAGCTTGTTGAGGATTTTTTTATGTAATTATTTAAATAAAAACTATTTTAAATAGTATAAAATACTGATAATCAGTTGTTAGTTGTGTTTAAAAATAGGTTATAAATATATTATATTAAGAATAAGTTATTTTTTTTAATGATACTTCCCTGTATCATTGCAGTATAAGAAAAAGGTAAAATTGAAATATCGATAAATAACATTAATAACATATTATCTGTATCGGTAAATGAAAGTATTTTGGAGGACTAAATATCAGTTAATCTTGATTTATAATTATTGATAATATGATAGTAAAATCAAGGCGTTCTGCTGTGCTGCCTCTCAAATAAAATATCAAGGAAATATCAATTTTACAAATGGCATCGGTGTGCGGCATTTTAAAGTATCAAAAAACCACAGAAAGGTGCAGTATATCGATATGGAATTTAATAATTGTTTGATAATCAGTGTTTTAAATAAGTATATCGAATTTATTTTAAACCGAGATTAGCAGACTAAATATGTTGACAAAAAAATATCTACTGAAAAATATAATATCTAATTATTATGAAAAAAATATTTCTATTATCAATGTTTATTTTCCTATTTCTATGTTCGAATCAATCACTGGCATCGCATAATTTAGGAAGCGAGATTACGTACACCTGTTTAGGTGGAAATCAATATGAAGTCATACTGAGTGTGTATCACGATTGTAACGGAGTTCCGATGTCTAACTCAGTGAATGTGAATCTATCTTCAAGCTGTTCAAATTCAAATGCAACATTAACGAAATCTACGGCTTCTCCTTTTGATATTACGCCGGTTTGTGCGACGACTACAAGTGCTTGTAGTGGTGGTTCTGGTTATGGCATTCATAAAAGTATTTATACAGGAATCGTCATTTTATCCCCCTGTTCGGATTGGCAAATTAGTTATTCTTCTTGTTGTCGAAATGCTTTACTTGCCAACCTTCAAAATCCAAGTACACAATCTCATTATGTATCCGCATTATTGGATAATTCTACAGCTACTTGTAATAATTCGCCAGTTTTCGAATCTGATCCAACGCTTTTTAGTTGTATCGGTGATACGACTTACCACAGTTTCAATGCGAACGAAATCGATGGGGATTCATTGGTGTATAGTTTAGCACCTTGTAATAACGCTGCAAATACGTCATCAACTTATAATGCCGGTTTTACTGCGACAACGCCGTTTATTGGTACGACTTCTATTGATGCTCAAACTGGTTTATTAACAGTTTTTGCAACGGTTGCTCAAGCTTCTGTGATTTGTGTGAAAGTAGAAGAACATCGTAATGGTGTGAAAATCGGTGAAGTTATTCGAGATATTCAAGTGACGATGTTGGCTTGTGGAAATGGATTGCCGAAAGTTCGCCTAATTAATAATGGGAATATTGCGACGAATTCAGCTCATATAATTTCTATTGGAAATCCAATTACATTAAACTTTTTCATTTATGATGCAGAAGTTCAAGCTGGAACACAAATACTTTCAGCCGCTTTGGGGAGTAATTATCCGACCGCAACAACAAGTTTCAATGCAGCAACTTCTATGTTTAGTTTTATTTGGACGCCGACAGCGGCAGACGTTGGAACAAATTATATAAACATTGAATTTAATGATAACAATTGTCCGTATATCGGTGAAAATCAGTATACCGTTGTCATTGACGTATTATCCGGCCCTTATGTAACTGCAAATGATGATTCATTTGCTGGAATAGAAAATACACCAATTACAGGTGATGTTTTAACTAATGATTTATCAAATGGAGTAATCACGGTTACCAATACGCCAATATCTCCTACTAGTGGAACTTTCACATTGCTTCCTTCGGGGACATTCACCTATACGCCAAATTTCGGTTTTGTAGGAATCGATTCCTTTATTTATGAAGTTTGTGATGGAACGCCAATTTGTGATATCGCAACTGTTTTATTAAATGTTCAACCGACTCCATTACCAGTTATTAATATTATCGACACGATTGTTTTGGGCTTAGATTACAATATGTATTACTGCTTAACCGACTCTTCCTATTTTACCGCAGATACATTAAATAATGCTGTAATGACTTTCGTCAATAATTCTTGTTTTTCCATACTTGGAAATGTTTTGGGAATGGATTCGACGACGTTAAGCTCCGCAAACGAAATTGTGAATTTCTATATCACGGTAGAAGCTGGAGTTTGGCCGGGCGATTCTGATGATGATGGAACTTCAAATAATATCGATTTATTAAATATTGGAATAGCCTATGGAGCAGTTGGTGTTCCGAGAAGTCAGCAATCTATCCTTTGGGAAGGTTATTTAGCTGACGATTGGGGAACAGGTTTCTCAAATGGTTTAGATTATAAATACGCTGATGCCAATGGTGATGGAACAATTGACGCAAATGATACAACGGCAATTCTTCAAAACTGGGGATTGAGTTACGATAAAAATGGTGGCGGAAATGGCACACCGATTTATTTGGAAACTGATTCTATGACGATTGTTAATGATTCATTGATTTATATTCCGATTGTATTAGGCAGTATTCAAAACCCAGTGAGTAGTATTTACGGTTTAGCTTTTACGGTTAGTTATAGTTCAGGTTTGGTAAAAGATAGTTCTGTGATGATTCATTTTGAGCCTTCCTGGTTGGGAACGACCGGTATTGATATGATTTCGATTGATAAAGATTTTTATGATAATGAATTAACGGAAGTTGCGGTAACTCGTATTGATGGTTTTAATATGAGCGGTGGCGGACAAATCGGTAGAATGTGTTTTACCATTCAAGATGATATTATTCGTGGGGTAGATTCCATTTTTACTTTTGAAGTTTTCAATGTTACAGCAATTGATAATAACGAGGCCATCGTTGATATTCAAGGTGTCGACCGTGAGATTCATTGGGAAACGATTTTAGGAATTGCGAATAATACGCAAACGATTGATTTATCAAATCACATCAATATTTATCCAAATCCTGCGTCAAATTATTTGAATATCGAAGCGAAAGATGTTCAGATTGAAACGATTGAAATCTACGATTTAACTGGTCGTCGAGTTTTACAAGATCAAAATTTAATTAATAACCGATTGAATAACTCGTCTCGACAGCTTGGGATTAATAATTTATCAAACGGAATGTATATCGTCCACATTAAAACGAACTTGGGCGTTTGGAATGAAAAAATTACAGTTTTTAAATAAAAATTAACGATTGATAAAGTTTGAAAACAGCACTCAACTTCCTAAAGTTGAGTGCTGTTTTTTTTTAGAAAGCAAGTCCTTTTTATTAAAAAGTAAATGATAACTTGACTTACTACTTAGGTGAATGTATTTTTATTTTATCAATAATGATTCGTTAGTAACGACGGATTTACTGGTTTTTTTAAACGGCGTATTGTTATTTCCTTCTTATCTTGACAAAAAATAAAGAACCAAAATAAACTAAATGCAAAACATGTCAAAATCTGTATTCGATAAAATGATGGAAACCGACTATTTTAGCCAATGGTTGGGCATTCGATTAGTTGAAATTAGCGATGGGAAATGCGTTTTAGAAATGACCGTTCGCAAAGAAATGTTGAATGGATTCGCAATTTTGCATGGTGGCGTAACTTTTGCTTTTGCGGATAGTGCGTTCGCTTTTGCGAGTAACTCTCACAATAAATTAAGTGTATCGCTGACGGCTTCGATGACGTATTCAAAACCTGCAAAAGAAGGGGATATCATTGTTGCAACCGCTATAGAATTAAGTCTGACCAATAAAACGGGAACTTACGATG
>CAWVWD010000197.1:0-7768 GCA_963933585.1 uncultured Saprospiraceae bacterium | reverse complement strand
AATGTACTTTTCATAGTCAATATATTTTGTAAATGAATAGCTACAATATATCGAAATTTATAATTTATTACAATAGTACATCTGACTTATTTTTTAAATGTTAGCCGGCAGATATTAGATAACGTTTTAACTTAATCATTCCTGCAAGACACAAAAAACAAAGAAGGCTTCTTCAAATGAATGAAGAAGCCTTCTTTATACTTAACCTCTAACGTCTAAAATTTGATAGCGAAGCGGTCCAAAATCTAAAAAATTTATTTATACATCACCGCTTTTACAGCTTTGATGACTCTTTCAGGATTAGGCAAATACGCATCAACGTAAGTCGGAGCGTAAGGTAACATGGTGTCTGCACTATTTACACGAAGTACAGGAGCATCCAAATAATCAAAAGCATATTGCTGAACTTGGAAACCAACTTCCGAAGCCACACTTGCGAAAGGCCAAGATTCATCAACGACAACCAAACGATTTGTTTTCTTTACAGACTCTACAACCGTTTTATAATCCAATGGACGAATCGTACGTAAATCGATAACTTCCGCAGAAATTCCCTCTTTCGCTAATTCTTCGGCAGCAGCCAAAGCTACTTTTATCATCTTATTATAAGATACAATCGTTACATCTACACCTTCTCGTTTAACATCAGCTTTCCCAATCGGAATCAAATATTCTTCCTCTGGAACTTCGCCCATATCACCATACAAGATTTCAGATTCCATAAAACAAACGACATCGTTATCACGAATCGCTGATTTCATCAAACCTTTAGCATCGTAAGGAGTCGTTACAGAAACTACTTTCAATCCAGGAGTATTTGCCATCCAACTCTCAAACATTTGGGAATGTTGTTGAGCTAATTGACCTGCTGAACCAGATGGTCCACGGAAAACCATTGGACACGAGAATTGACCAGCAGACATACTGTGGAATTTTGCTGCATGATTTACGATTTGGTCAAAAGCTAAAATAGCAAAGTTCCAAGTCATAAATTCAACGATAGGACGCAAACCATTCATCGCTGCACCTACTGCGATACCTGCAAATCCTAACTCTGCAATCGGTGTATCAATTACACGTTTTTCACCGAATTCGTCCAACATTCCCTTGGTAACTTTATAAGCACCATTGTACTGAGCAACTTCTTCACCCATTATAAGGACGCTTTCATCCCGACGCATCTCTTCTGCTATTGCCTCTCGAAGGGCATCACGTAATGCTATTTCTCTTGCCATGTTTCTTTTAACTGAATGATTGAATCTTAAATATAATATTTCTAATTCTGTTTTCCGAAATTGAAAATTCAATCATTTTTTTGATAATTCGTATAAATGACTTTCTTTTCTTAAAGAAATGCGAAAATTCGCTAACTTTCCTTTAACAATCTCTGAAAATTGCGTTGCAAATTTAGGACATAAACAAGGAAATTCAAAATTGTTATAACTATCCAGCCATTAAAAAAATACTTTTTATTAAATTCAATTGCAAATACAAACTTAAATTCAAAAAAGCACCCCAATATTTTTTGTAATTTAAGTTTTTAAGTCCGCTTTCATCGAAATGAAAAACCACAAAAACATCAATCGTACAATAATTCAGCAACGTATTTTTTGAATTTGAATCTACAGTTTCATATTTCTCTACTCAAATTCCCTATTTTTTATTACCATAGAGACTATTCTATCTTTGGAGGTAACCTGAGTTTTTTTGCAAATATGAAAAATAAGATTAGGTACAATTTGTGAATCAGTAAAGGATTTTCTAGCAATAAATGGATAATTCTACTTTCTGAAAGCTATTTTAAAATTCCAATTTATCGATTCATTAATCCAAAAAAATCAACTTGATTGTTTTTTGTCTTTCGGTTTTGATGAAGTATATTTTCACTATTCTGAGTCGTAAAAATAACTTTAACGCCATCAAAAGTTCAAATGCTTCTGGAGATTTCTAATAATCTGCGGCTTATCCTCAATGATTACAAACGCTATCAGCGGGAGAAAATATTTCTTGGAATATTATAATCAATATTCTAAAAATATCTTCGGAATTCGATAGAGCGAATATATCAAATTCATTATTTGATTGTCTCAAGCTCATTATTTAATTGTGTTTACGTGAGCATGGTAAAACCAATCAACGACGTAATAATTAAAAACAAGCCGAAGGCGACAACAATCAAATTAAGCAGTTTGCGAAGGACGAACTTCGATTTTACTTGGTAATGTTCGTGGATTCATTTTTAATAAATCAATCACCATTTGACCTAAGTCCTCTGGTTGAATTTTCCAAGCGTCAGCATCATTTGGCACATGATTATTAAAATGGGTTGCTACAGAACCAGGCATAATCGTTGTCGTTTTGATACCATGTTTTCTTAAATCTAACATGACTGCTTGTGTGAAACCGACCAAACCAAATTTACTTGCATTATAAGCCGCACCGTACGCAAAGAAATTCGTTCCTGCTAAACTCGCAATTGAAATAAAATATCCTTTTGAAGTTTTTAATGGCTCAAGTGCTGCTTTGATACTATTAAAAACACCAGTTAGATTAATATCAATTGTTTGTTGCCATTGTTCACTTGTTAAATTTTCGATAGAAGCAAAATGTCCAACACCAGCATTGGCAATCAAAACATCTAAACTACCGAATTTTTCCACCGTTTGAGTCACTGAACTTTCCTGTGAAGCCAAATCTCTAACATCAGAAGCAACACCTAAAATTTGACCTTTTCCGATTTTGGCCAAAGCATTTACTGCTTCATCTACCGTTGCTTGATTTCGTCCTGTAATGACGACATTCATTTCTTCATTCAACATTGCTTCCGCAATACCATAACCGATTCCTTTTGTTCCACCTGTAATTAATGCCGTTTTTCCTTTCATTTCTAATTTCTTGATTTCTAATTTTTGTATTTATTATGAATAATATTCACTTATTGAAAATGGTTTTAGTCGTGGAAAAGTTTTGAATTATTTCTTATAAATTTTCTCAGCGTTTAGAATTCACGAAGTTTCACACGGTTAATTTCTCATTTGACTATTCGTCTAAAGTTATAAAAAAAATAACATGTTTGAATTCTTTTTTTAATCGGTTTCGATGAATCAATCATGTTAGAGCGAGATTAGAAATAATCAAAAAAAGGCTTCCCGAATTGAAATCCGAAAAGCCTCTTTTTTTACTAAAACAAATAATTTTCAATTATCCATTTTCAATTCGTATTACTTATTTTTTCTTCTTCGAACAGCAAGCAGCACTTTTTGAAGAACATTCTTTTTTAGCCGCTTTTCCCGAAGCTTTATTTGGAGCTTCTTTCACAGATGCTTTTACAGCAGTTCCTTCAGCTTTTCCTTTTGAACAACAAGAAGCACCTTTAGCACTTTTCGCTGAAGAACAAGATTTTTTCTCAGCAGTTTCTACTTCAGAATTCACCGCTTTCGCCGGAGCATCCTTGATACTTGCTTTTAGAGCTGTTCCTTGTGCTTTTGCTTTAGTGCAAGTTTTAGCACATTCTTTCTTCGCTGTTTTACTTTGAGCTTGAGTTGTTCCGATACTAACGAACGCAACTAAAGCAAATAACATCAATAGTTTTTTCATAATTGTATTTAATTTAAAAATGATTGAATTTTATTTAACAAGATAAAATTAATAAAAAAAAATGCTAAGCCAATTGTCAAAATGTTAATTTTTATGGTTTAACCTTTTTTTATGATTTTTTATAGCTATTCGGTTTAATTACTAATATACGTTGATAAGTAGTCGAAAATTATAAAAAAAATGACAGGCGTATGAACTTATTTCGATTTTAATTATTAATACTCCAACTACGATGAAGGTTTTACATCGTAGTTGTCTAGTGGTTTTATAATTAGAGGTTTTTCCGCAATCTAACAGAGGTTGCGGTTTTTTTTTGTCGTTTCAAGAACCTAATCCTTAATTTATTATATGATCATTTACTTAATATTTACGCCTGTTTCTATTTACTTCACTGCTTTGTAAATTACAGTTTGAATTTTCGGACGAAAATTCATTTTATATAACTTACTGTTACTCATCGTCGGATAAGTTCGGTTCGATAAAAACACATAAATCAAATCATTATCGGGATCTGCCCAGGTTGCAATTCCTGTAAAACCTAAGTGTCCGAATGTATTTTTAGAAGCCATTTTAGAAACATTTTGACTCTTCTTTGTATTCAGTTCTTTCATATCAAAACCTAAACCTCGGCGAGTACTTTTCGAATATCGAGTTGTAAATTTTTTAATCGTTTCTGGTTTTAAATATCGCGTTCCGCCATAATACCCGCCATTCACTAACATTTGCATAATAATTGCGACATCTTTTGCTTCTGCAAAAAGTCCAGCGTGACCACTTACACCGCCCAACATTGCCGCACCCATATCGTGTACATGACCTTGTATTTTTTGCATTCTGAAATATTTATCCTCTTCCGTTGGCGGAATTCGATAAGCATCAAATTTATCTAAAGGGTTGAAACCAGCTGTTTTTAAACCTAAAGGCTTATAGAAAGTTTCCATAGCATATTTATTTAATGGTTGTCCCGAAACGTTTTCCACAATTTTCGCACAGATATAAAAACCTAAATCTGAGTATTTATAACGCTTATATTTTCTTAATTCAGATTCAATAATTTGATTCCAAATTTCATCGACATAATTATCTTTTAAATACCAACGATCCGTAACCGGAACTGTAAAACCTTCTTTTTCAACCGTTGAATATAAACTTGAACTCGGATATTTCTCCGTCAACGTTTCTTTATAAAAAGGAATCCAAGCTTTCAACTTTGCATGATGAGCCATCACATCTCGGAGAATTAAATTCGCCTTATTCGTACCTCGCAATTCCGGAATGTAAGTACTAATTTTCTCGTCTAAATCAACCAATCCTTCTTCTTCCAATTTCATCATAGAAATTGTGGTCGCACAGATTTTTGTTACCGAAGCCAAATCATAAATATCATCTTTTTGAGCTAAGCTATTTTTATCGTAAGTATGATAACCATAAGATTTTTGGAAAGCGATTTTTCCATTTTTAGCCACCAAAACTTGAACACTCGGCGTTGCACCGATACGAATTGCTTCTTCTGCGATTTTATCAATTTTCGCTAATTTTGAAGCATCCAAACCGACTTTCTCAGGGAGTACTTCATGCATAATTTCTATACTGGCTGTATTCGTTCCATCACCAAATTTCGCTTTTGGAGAAGCCGTCACAGGCAAACGTCCAGTCATACGAGTGACTCCGAAAATTGCATTCGCTGCTACTTCTTGTGTCACGGTATTTTCTTCATAAGCTTCTACTAGCCAATTCACATCATCAAAATATTGCAATGCATAAGGACTTCCAAAATTCACAACGACTACTTTCGTATGTTTTTGTAATTCTTTTATTAATGATAATGCACTATTTCTGACGCCATAACGATACTTTGCAGACTTACTCATATCTTGAAAACTGATAATTACAGCATCTTTATTTTTCAATTTTCGAACTAATGAACTACGAGTCGAAGAGCCAATATCATTATTCGTATAATGATGCGACATTTTAGTAAATAAGCCTAATGATTTTTGGAAAGTCGTCTTATAACCTCTGCCAATACTAATACTTGCGTAATCTCCCAATGTATTCAATGGCAACGCTTTATCCTTATTTCGAACGGCCGTCATTGCATTTTCAATCAGCTTTCTATTTAATGCCTTTGCGGTATAATCATTCAAATCTTGACGAACATTATTCAAGTCAATCTGCTGTAAAGTAGTCAAACCAACACGATATTTTGCAGATAAAACTTTCTTTACTTTTAACTCAAATTCATCCTGTGGTAACCGTCCTTCTTTCAACGCTTTCTTAACCGCTCGAACAGCATTACTCACACTTTCCGGCAATAATAAAACATCATTCCCCGCAATCAATGCTTGAGCTTCCACTTCTCCGCCTTTGTACGCTTTCCTTGCACCAACCATTTCCAAACCATCCGTAAAAATCAAACCATTATAACCCAAATCATTTCGCAATAAATTTGTCACGACATTTTGAGATAGAGATGATGGCATTTTTGCACGATCATCATAAGCTGGAATATTCAAATGTGCAATCATCATACTTCCCACACCATGTTGAGAAAGTACCTTAAAAGGATATAATTCAATACTATCCAAACGAGCCAAATCGTGATTAATAATCGGTAAATCGTAGTGAGAATCTACATCTGTATCTCCGTGACCAGGAAAATGTTTCGCACAAGCCATTAAGGAATGGTCCTGCATGCCTTTCATATACATATAACTTTTTGCCGCTACATTATACCTATTCTCTCCGAATGAACGGTCATTGATCACTGGATTATTCGGATTATTATTCACGTCTACGACAGGAGCAAAATTCACATGAATACCAATTCTGCGACATTGACGAGCGATTTCTGTCCCAAATTCATAAATCAAACGATTATCCTGAATCGCACCTAACATCAACTGACGAGGAAAACTCATCGTTGTCGCTTTCATTCTCATTCCTAATCCCCATTCTGCATCAATCGAAATCATCAAGGGAACTTTTGCCGCCAGTTTTTGATAACGATTTGTCAAAGCGGCTTGCTTTTCAGGCGTTCCTTGAAAGAAAGTCATCCCGCCAACGTGGTATTTTTTTATCAAATTTTCAACCGTTCGAGCATGACTTTCTCCTTTATTAGAATATGCCCGAACGACAATCAACTGTCCCAATCGTTCCGCTTCCGTCATGGAATCATACATAGAGTTTACCCAAGCGACTTCCGCTTTTTTAGATGGCATACCAAATGTAGTATTAACCATAGAAGAAGCATCTCCACCCATTTTTAGTGGCACGTAGGTCAGCAGTATTAAAATGCTTATCGCAAATGTATTTTTCATAATTTTCAGCATTGGGCAATTTTGGAAAAAAGTTTGGATTGTTTCTTTGAACTTACCACCAAAATCTTTAATCTGACTTGTATTTGACTGTTCAATCATTTGGTAGTTTTCTTAATTTATCCGTTTGAGCTTCAAACACAGTAAATGTAATGTTTTTTCACATATTTTTAAGATTGTCAATTAATTTTTCATCTTTTGCCAGGACCATTTATATATTTATCAATAATCCTAAAGTCGTATCTATACCATATTTTTGATGCCATTGATTATTTTTCTGCTTTCCGAAATTGATTGTTTTACTTGATTCGGAGATATATTTTATGCTAGATAAATATCTCTGGTATACATTATTTCTAGCATCTTGACCATTTCCAATTTTTTCGAAAATTATGATAATTCTTTGATAATTATGATCACAAAGTGAAACGATAACGTATGTGATGTATGGATTTGTACTATTGGGAAGATTTTTTTGAAATAAGCGTTGATATTTTTTTTGTATCTTATTAAATGGTTTCAATATCTTTAAAAGGCATATTATAAGCAGAGAGTGGCAATAATACGTTTATAAATAAGCGGATATTTTTCATCTTATGTTATTGGTATTATTAATTAGAAAATGGATTCTTTGTATAATTTTAACTTTAGGGAAAAGGGAACAAAATAATATATCTGTGCTAGCTTGTTTTTTACTTCTAAAAAACTTAAAAAGTAAGTCTGTAAATAGGCTACGCATTAATTTTTATAAATTAGTACAAGCAAAAATAAGCTGTCCGTTCGCACAGCAGACGAGCTTCCTCAACGGGTAGGTTATTTATTATTTGCTCCTTTGCCACCGTTTTTGGCTGCGG
>CAWVWD010000196.1:0-7771 GCA_963933585.1 uncultured Saprospiraceae bacterium | reverse complement strand
ACACGTTTATGTCGGAGAAGATGGAAAAACGCCTTTTGTCCCAAATGGTGATATATATATTACGTTTTCGGAAGGTGTAGATGAAGAAGAACAAGCGATTGTATTAGATGAATTTAACCTAACGTTAGATGATAGAAGATCACCAAGTCGAGTTCGAGCAATGGTTACAGGTCAATCCATGAATCCAATCAAAGCAGCTTACTTTTTAGAAAAATGCTCTTTGGTCACCACTGCTTACGCTGATATGGATAGTATTTTGGATGAGTATAATGTCAGTGAACCGAATGACACTTTATTCGAACATCAGTGGCATTTAAAAAATAATGGAACTATTTTGGGTGCAAACCCCGCTCACAAAATTAATCCAAATGCACATTTAAGAGTTTTAGACGCTTGGAATCGTTTGGGAAATAAAGGCTCGTCAGATATTACGATTGCAGTAATTGATATGGGTTTTGATCTACAACACCCTGACTTAAAAGATAATATTGTGCATCCTTTTGATGTGTGGGAAAATGCTCCTTTCACAAAACCTAAAACTTTCCGTGATCACGGAACGCCTTGTGCCGGTGTAGCGTTAGCTCGTGAAAATGGTTTTGGAACAATTGGAGTTGCCCCGAATTCTAAATTTATGCCATTGAGTGGTTTAGGTTTTTCGATTCGAGATACAGAAGTCATGTATGGCCATTGTATGGATAAAGGAGCAGATATTATTTCATGTAGTTGGGGATCTATTCAAGCTCAACACGAATTAGATAGTGAGAAAGAAGATATTATAAGAAACGTGGCAACAAAAGGTAGGAATGGAAAAGGTTGCATTATTCTTTACGCTGCTGGCAACGAAAATCAAGAAGTCGTTAATGTCTATGGTCGGCATCCGGATGTAATTTGTGTGGGTGCAAGTACTTCTCAAGATATTCACGCTTCTTACTCTAACCGTGGTTTTGAGATAGATGTCGTTGCACCCTCAAATGGAGATTGGCCATTAATCGCACCTCGTGCATCTTGGGATGGCGGACATTGGTTTGATGGAAATGAGGTCGACCATCGCTACAAGCATTTTGGTGGAACTTCGGCAGCTACGCCCTTAATCGCTGGCGTTTGTGCGTTGATGCTTTCTGCGAATCCGAATCTTACCGCAAAAGAAGTGAAGGAAATTTTGATGCTTACAGCAGATAAAATCGGTCATCCAACGGATTATGTAAATGGACATTCTCGTCGTTACGGTGCCGGTCGTGTAAATGCAGATAAAGCGGTAGCAGAATCAATTCGTCGTTTGGATTCTGATGGACAGCCAGCTGTTGAAGAGAAAATCGTTTCCGGTGGCGGTTTATTCCGATTCAGTGTGACTCGTCAGCCTTCAGTTGGTTTTGGTGTTCAGATTGGTGTTTTTGCAGAATATGGCAATGTATTGATTCAAGTAGAAAAATTACAAAATATATTCGGTGCTTTACCAGTCATTGTAAATATTAATGAATTGAATGGTCGAACAGTTTATAAGGTTTTATTAGGTCAATTTATGGATGTGCTTGAAGCACGAGGTCTATTGGCTAAAATGAAAAGGAAAGGGTTCGATGGTTTTGCAACAAGTTATGAAAAATTGAAATGATTAGAATTTAATCAATTAAAATGATATAAAAGGCAGCACTTTTCAGTGCTGCCTTTGTAATATAATTTAAATCGTAAAAAACGATTAATTATTTTTTGTCTAAAGCCTAATATCTTAAAAATTAATCCAAAATACGACCTTCTGCATATAAGGGAAACTGTTGCATAAATGCGTTAATTTCTCCTCTAACCTTTGCAATTACGGCTTCGTCTTCAGGTTTATTCACGACTTCGTCAATCCATTCTACGGTTTTGATACAATCTGCTTCTTTGAAACCACGAGTTGTGATTGCTGCCGTTCCGATACGCATTCCTGAGGTAACAAATGGAGAACGAGTATCAAACGGAACCATGTTTTTATTAACCGTGATATCCGCACGAACCAAAGCTTGTTCTGCCACTTTTCCAGTAATATCTTTAGATCGCAAATCAATCAACAATAAGTGATTGTCCGTTCCACCCGAAATTACTTTATAACCTTTATCAACAAAAGCTTGAGCCATCGCTTGAGCATTCTTGATAACTTGCTTACCATAAGCTTTGAAACTTGGATCTAATGCTTCACCGAAAGCAACCGCTTTTGCAGCAATAACATGTTCCAAAGGTCCGCCTTGCATTCCCGGAAAAACGCCGCTATTTAAAATAGCTGACATTTTAATCAGGTTTCCTTTTTTCGTCGTTCTTCCCCAAGGATTATCAAAATTCTCGCCCATCATAATCAAACCGCCACGAGGTCCACGCAATGTTTTGTGTGTAGTCGTTGTCACAATATGACAATGAGGAAGCGGATTATCCAATAAACCTGCTGCAATCAGACCTGCTGGGTGAGCAATATCAGCTAATAACAACGCTCCAACCTTATCCGCAATCTGACGGAAACGAGCGTAATCCCACTCCCGAGAATAAGCCGAAGCACCACAGATAATTAGTTTTGGTTGAACTTCCAAAGCTTTCGCTTCTACTTTGTCCATATCAATTCTTCCAGTTTCCTCTTCCACACCGTAGAAATTTGGCTTATAAACTTTACCAGAGAAATTAACTGGAGAACCGTGAGAAAGGTGTCCACCGTGAGATAAATCGAAACCTAAGATATTATCACCTGGCTGCAAAATTGCCAAAAATACAGCTGCATTTGCTTGAGCACCAGAGTGTGGCTGAACATTAGCGTAAGCTGCACCGAATAATTCTTTTACTCGATTAATTGCTAATTCCTCTACTTCATCCACGACTTCACATCCGCCATAATAACGTTTGCCAGGATAACCTTCAGCATATTTATTAGTCAAACAACTTCCCATTGCATCCAAAACCTGTTGGCTCGTAAAGTTTTCCGAAGCTATCAACTCGATTCCGTGACGCTGACGTTCCAATTCTCTTTGAATTAAACTTTGAACAGCAGTATCTTTTCCCATGATTATTTTGTTTTCGGTCAATATTAAATGAAAAATAATAGCAATCATAAAACACAAAATATCAACCTCTTTTTTGATAATTTGGCTACCCTCTTAACGTTATAACGTTCAGTATCAGCTGCTTTATCTATCGTGGCGTGTTCGTAAATACGATAACTAGAGCCACTACTACTGGAACACTTTAAATTTACAACTTCAGAAGAATTGCCGATAATTTTCGGCAAATTTACAATAAAAACATCAAGATTAGAGTGAAAATTAAAAAGGTAGCGACTTTAACATATTTTGTGTAAAAACTAACAAAATTGTTAAGAAATTTAAGGTTAATGGATAGAAAAAAATAAAGGTTAATCGAAGAATCGTAAAAATGATAAAAACCTGTAAATTCATTATACCTTCATACTGCTTAAAAAACTTTACACCTTTAAAAAAATAAAAATGTTTCGACTATTCAACTCAAAATCACCTTGGATTTTACCAACACTACTTTTTATATTCTTCAATAATATGGCTTTCGCCAAAATGAATAAATTTCGTTGTATTTGGCGAGATAATCCAGCAACATCTATGACAATTGCATGGAATCAAGTTTCTGGTGCAAATCCGACTTTATATTATGGAACAACCGATTATGGAACGGAGATTGACGAATATATGCTCAGTAAAACCCCAACCAAACAGGTGAAAGCAAAAGGAATGCTGAATTCTTTTATTCGCTTGATTAATTTAGAACCAAATACGAAATACTACTTCGTTTTGAAGGATAGCGAAGGGATGACGAAACGATATTGGTTCCAGACTGCACCCGACAATCCGAATGAACGATTATCAATCTTGGCCGGTGGAGATTCTCGAAATCACCGCAAAGGACGACAAAATGCCAACTTATTAGTTGCAAAACTACGTCCACACTGTGTCGCTTTTGGAGGTGATATGACTGGTTTAGATATTGAAGTAGAATGGCGAAAATGGTTTGATGATTGGCAGTTGACTATTCCAGAAGATGGTCGAATGACACCAATCATTCCAGCTCGTGGTAACCATGAAAAATCAAATGCTTCTATTGTAGATTTATTTTATGTTCCAAGTGAATCCGTCTATTATGCACTGAATTTTGGAGGAAATCTACTGCGAGTCTATACGCTTAATACAATGATCGCGACAGGCGGAGATCAACAAAATTGGCTGGAAACAGACTTGAAAAATAGTGAAGATATGATTTGGAAAATGGCTCAATACCACCATCCAATGAGACCTCACACCGAGAAAAAAGCAGAAGGTACTCGCTTATATCAAAGTTGGGCAAACTTATTTTATAAATACGACATGCAACTAGTCGTAGAATGTGATGCTCACGTTTGTAAGACAACTTATCCGATTCGACCAAGTTATGCGAAAGGAAGCGAAGAAGGTTTTATACGTGATAATAAACGAGGAACAACCTATGTCGGTGAAGGATGTTGGGGTGCTCCAATTCGTCCTGCTAATGATGCAAAAAGTTGGACTCGAGCAATCGGTAGTTTTAATCAAATAAAATGGGTTTGGATTGACAATGATAAAATGGAAATTCGTACCGTAAAAACAGACAACGCTACTTCAGTTGGATCCTTAAAAGATGAAAACCGATTTACATTACCAGTGAAGATAGATATTTGGAAACCTAAAACAGGTGCCGTTATTATGATAAATCGCCGTGACGATTTACCTAAAGAAATACAAACGACCGATACAGAAACCGCTCCAATACAAAGACCTGCTCTAAAAACGAATATTTCAAAACCACAAACTAAAAAAACGCCACAAACATCAAAATTAAAACAATTAGCTATTCATTCTTTAACCGTTGAGACAAAGAATAATCAAGCTATTGTGAGCTGGAAAACGGCTGGAGAACCGAAAGATATTGTTTGTGATTTGGAACGTTCTGTGAATGGTTTTGACTTTACAACCGTTTCTCGTCTTTCCCTTTTGGGCAATACAAAAAAAGAACAATCCTATCAATTAACGGATGCAAATTTTGATACACAAAAAGCACCTTATGTTTATTATCGTTTGAGAAGTTATTTACCAAATGGGGAAGAAAGGTATTCCCATGAGAAAAAAATCGCTGCAAGAAAATCTGCCTATTTTACAAAAATTGAGGCAATCGACCAGACAATTAGTATAAAATATACACTCAAAATAAAGGGTGATGTGACGTTTCAGATTATAGATAATAATGGAAATTCTTATTTGTATCAAACGTATTTAGGTCAGAAAAAGGGCAAAAATACCAAACGAATTAGCGTAGAAGAAATCAAAAGTGGTCGATATATTTTATCCGTAAAATTAACAGATGGAACGATGATTTATCGACAGTTAGTAATTAATTAGTAATTACTTTTAATTAGGAATGTGGAATTAGAAATTAGGAATAAATCGTTGTAGCGATAATAATTCCTAGTTCCTAACTCCTAATTCCTGATTAATTTTAATTCCCATATTCATCCACAACTCCTTGCGACATTTCGATGGCTTTCGCCAACCGATTTTTAATATCGTCAATATATTCCTTTAATTCCATTTGCTTTGCCAAAATATCTGCCGGCTCAGCTTTATCCATAGAATGATCGTGATTATGTGGTTCCCCTAAGTTAGAATTATCATGAGCGTGACCTGGTACTTCTACTAATGATTCTTTCCATAAACTAAAATCTGCTTGTGCCACTGTAATTCCTGTAATGTAAGCGTCTGCATCCCCTTGCATTATCGGATCTTCAATGCTAGGAACAATCATTTCCACTTGTTTTATCAAATCACCCGTCATCAAAAGCATTTCCGAGACTTCGTTACCTGACACTAATGAAGCATCATGTAATTCACCTGCTTCTTGTAATTTTGCATCTGCTTCTGAATCCACTGATTCTTTACATCCGGTGACTAAAAGTGATAGAAAAAGGAATAAGCCTAAATACTTCAAAATTCTCATAAATTTATTTATTTATAATTAACAATATTTTTTCTGCCATTAAAATATCTATTTTACCCTTATTTTTGTTTAAATGTTCCGATTTTTATGAAAATTAATTTGTGAGCTTATGGGTTTAAAGGCATAGAGGCTTGAAGGTATAGTGCATTTTACCTATAAATCTTTAAACCAATATACCTCTACATTTTTTATATATAAATCATTATAATGAGAAATATTATAGTTTTAAGTTTTATGGTTTTTGGTTTTGCATTTACAAGTTGTAATTCAACTGAAGATCAAGCGGAGAGTAAGCAATCAGCGTATTCCGAAAGTATGGATACATCTGAAGGAACGGAGATAAAAGAGAAAAATTCGGAAGAGAAAATTGATGAATATTCAGAGGAGGAAGATGGGTTCGAGGTTGACTCAGAAACTTTATCAAAAATGGATTCCGCTGCAAATGCAAGTATGGAATTTGAGCCAATTGTTGCGAACCGAGCCGCTGTGGAAAAGTCATTAAAACCGAATAAAGATGGCGTTATCGTTTTGGATTGGAATATAATGAATGATATTAAATTGAATGAATGTTTCAATGAAACAATTGGTGAATATTTTTGGTGTCCAGATTTTGGCAGTATTATGAAATCTTTGGCAGGAAAAACCGTGGCTTTAAAAGGTTATGTTTTACCGTTGGAAGGTAATTATTTTGTCCTTTCTATGAATCCAATGGCTTCTTGTTATTTCTGCGGCGGCGGTGGACCTCAATCTATTGTTGATTTAAAATTTGACAGTCCGAGAGCATTTAAAATGGATGCCCACCTCATGTTCAAAGGAACTTTGCGATTGAATAAAGACAATATCGAAGAGCTTTTTTATGTCTTAGACGATGCGGATATTTATAAAGTGAAATAAATTGTGCGTTCCGAGTTTATCCTACAGATTTAATCTTCTAACGTGAATTGCATAAATATAAATTGGAACTTATATTTGAATTACGTCAAAGAGTGCCGTTTGTACGATAAAACCAGCAACTCGAAAACGCACAATCTGAATCGCTCGAAACTGACAAGATGACAAAACTATACTGTCATTTAGATTGTTGTTTGTTATTTATTAGCTTTGGACGAGTAATTGATTAACAAGGATTAAGGTTTTAAGATTTTCAAGGTTGTAAGGAACAAGGTTTTCGGATCTACACCGTTAAAAATTACCATTTTTTTATCTATAAAAAATGATAATTTTTTTACAACAAAACACCTCAAAAACCTTTATATTTAAATTGACATTATTTAAAATATTTTATACATAAATCATCAGGAATAAAATTAGAAAGCAAATCTAATTTAATTGTTATTTGTAATGATTAAAAGGTGTTTAAATAACAATTCAATAATAAAACGATTTTAGCAATCTATTTTTTTTGATTGATTTTTAAAAGTAGTTATAGTATGTTCGACCAGAATGAATTTAAAAAATATGCGGTAAAACACATGGGCATGAGTAGCATGCACTTGGACAATTACATGGATAAATCTACCGCAAGCGTTCCTAATATTCAAGGCTTTACTCCTTCTGTAATCGAAGAGCGTCAGATGAATGTTGGTGTATTTGATGTTTTCTCTCGTTTGATGATGGATCGTATTATTTTTATGGGTGTGCCTGTAAATTCTTACGTTGCAAATGTGATTCAAGCTCAAATGTTATTCTTGGAATCAACAGACCCAAAGCGTGATATTCAGATGTTTATCAACTCTCCCGGAGGTTCTGTAATTGACGGTTTAGGTATTTATGATACAATGCA
>CAWVWD010000195.1:0-7772 GCA_963933585.1 uncultured Saprospiraceae bacterium | reverse complement strand
GATACTGGTGCGAATGATAATTTACCGTTTTAATTTGTGATATTAGTTTAATTTATGATTAAGATGGAAGCTACTTTTAAAAGTAGCTTCCATCTGTTTTATTAGATTTATAAACATCAGCATCAGTTAGTTATAAATTATAAATAAATGATAATTAATTGCCAAATTGGTAATTTTTAGTAGGAATTAATGTAAATCGTTGATAAGTTTTTTATTCTAAATGATTGTTTTTCAATATCTAGTTTGTATTTTTGGAAGCATTTATTTGAAATGTTTGTATAGAACTGCTTTATTCATATAATCCTAACGCTGTGAACTATGGAAGAAAAAATCGTTGAATTGTTGCAAGGAAAAAAAGTAGCAGAGGCAATAGAATTATATGTTCATGAATATGGAGTGACTTGGTCGGAAGCTAAGTCTATAATTGATACCTATAAATCTGAACTTTCGTTATTAATTCCGAATCATAGAAGCGACACGGCTTTTCCATTAGAAGAAGTAAATATGTTATCTCAGCAAATATATTGTGGCGATATAGATGGAACGCTCGAGTATTTGCAGGATAAGTATGGAATTGAGGAACCGGAAGCAAAACTAGTACTGGGAGGAATCGAGGAAGGAAATATTTACTTGCCTTCTTACGATGAAATGAATACGGAGGAAATCATTCAATTGCTTAAAAATCATCAAAAAATAACGGCTATTACTCGTTATCGAGAATTATATGATGTCAATATTAGAATGGCAAGAAAGGCAGTTGAGAAAATTGAAACGATAATTACGCTTTAGAAATAGTAATAAAGCGAATTACATATTAGGACGAAAAGTGAGCTTCTCTTTTATTAAGAGAAGCTTTTTTTATGTCGCAGAATCTTTCCAATTTTGATAATAATTAGATTTTTCGATTATTGATAACTAAATACTTAACTTTATTGTTTCAAGTAGTATTGAATTGATAAAAGAACTAATTTCCATAAGGGAATTCAAAATAATAAAAATGGCTATCGAAACTGTAGATATTCAGAAGAATTTAGAAAATACGATTAAGGAAGTAGTTCGCATTTTTGCATCGTATTTAGAAAGTAATGGATTGAGAAAAACGCCGGAACGCTTTGCAATTTTGGAAGAAATCTACAAACGCTCGGATCATTTTGATGCGGAAGCACTGTATATTCATATGAAAACGCAGAATTATCGAGTGAGCCGTGCGACGGTTTATAATACTTTAGAATTATTAGTATCGTGTGATTTGGTGGTCAAACATCAGTTTGGAAAAAATCTTGCACAATATGAAAAGTCTTATGGCTACAAACAACATGATCACTTGATTTGTATTGATTGTGGAAAAGTCTTAGAGTTTTGTGATCCAAGAATTCAACAAATTAAAAATATGGTTGGTGGTTTATTAGACTTTGAAATTACACATCACTCCTTGAACCTTTATGGCTTATGTCAATTGACAGTGAACGGTTGTGAGCGTAAGGAGAAAAAATAGATGGTAGTAATTAGTTTGTAGTATCGCACCACATTTAATTTAATAGTTAATGCGACACGATTAACTATTAAGCTCATAATTAACTATAATTCAGCAAATTAAGCTATTACAAAATGGAATATACATTAGAAGTACAGGATAATTTTCAAGTATTGACGGTTGATAATTTGACTTATGAATATGAAAATCAAAAGGTTTTAGATCAATTATTAGAAACATTTGAAGTTGGAAATAGCAACTTAGTTATTAATCTTTCCAACATAAAATATATGAATAGTATGGGGCTTCGCTTCGTACTTGCTTTATTAACGAAGACGAGAAATAAAGGTGGCGATACGGTCTTGATTGAAGCTTCGGAGCAAGTGAATAAATTATTGATAATGACGAAACTCCAAAGTATTTTTCATGTTTTTGAAAATATAGAAGCAGTCATTACTTCAGGAGTTTTTGAAGAGAAAGGTATTTTTGAAGAAGATGTCATCTAAGATTCTAATTTAGAAATATTTTGAGGTAGAGAATGAATAATTTCTTTGCGAATATTGTGTTTGAAAGTTAAAACCAGAAAACTAATTTATACAAAAATACACACATTTGTGTGTATTTATTTTAGTGTGTCAACTTCTGCCATGAATTCATTTGCCATTAGAAAAAATGCAAAAAGATAATCTAAATCTGTTTTTGTGGTTTTGGTTAAGCCAGATTTATAATAGGCTACAAATTCTTTGTCCTCAACGTCTAATAATTTATTTCCCGAACTTGGTAATTGAATAATTCCAATTAAACCTCTGGGCGATAAAATTTCGACGTAATTCGTATAAGCGTTTGCTAATAATTGATAAGATTCTGTTTCTGAAACGGTCCATTCTAAAGTGTAAACCCAGCTTGTATTTTCGTTTGGATAAAACTCTAGGACAGAATTGTTTTTGCGAGATTTAATCTCAAGTTTTGCACTTTTGATGTAACGCACTTTGGTTTCATAATCCGTGGCTTCTTCGTAAGTGCTAATGATTTTTAATCGTGTTTTTTGTTTTTTATCCTTTAGTATAAATTCCTTTCTAAACCTCAAAATATCTACAAAGTCTTGTACTCGAATCGTTCCATTACGGGAAATTGGATAAGATTTTACCTTGAAAAATGGCAATATTTCCAATGTATCCTTTATTAATAATTCTTTTGAAAATGCCCGTTTGTTTTGAACGAAAATGGTGGTTTCTGCTCGATTCATAAAACCATTATAAACCACAATCGTTGGTTTCAAGAAGGTATCTTGTAACCCATCAGGTTCCTCCAAAAATGTCTTTTTTAATAATTTAGTATAGAAATTTTTAAAATCTGATTTGTCGATGACGGCTTCATTATACAAAACGCCTTCTTCGTATCTTAAATTAAAATTTGCTCTTTTCTTATTCAGAAAAAGGGTATCTCCATTTTCATTCTCAATGCGAACTTTAGCGTAAACGACATAAGTTTTGAAACCTTTGGCAGAAGTGTGCATGCCGGCACTGCTCGTAATAGCAATAAAATAATCGTGTTTGTTTCGGTCGATATTATTTAAATTATCTCGGAAAGGAGGTGTGAAACTATACTCAATTTCCCGCAGTTGATGCGTTTTAATATCATCAACCAGCAATTTTTCTTTTATTAATTCTAATCCAATATTAAGAACATCAGTCGTTAAATCTTCATTTTCAAAAAAGTTAGGAAACTCTTGTGTATCATTAACAATGAACCGAAAATCTGTTAGTAAAGCGGACTTTTGAGCCATCATAAAATTGGTAATCATCATTGATAAAATAAAAAGTAGTTTTCGTTTCATAATTTTATAATTCTATATACTGCTGTTCAAATTTCACTTACGACCGTACGTCTTGTTTCCTTAAATTATTTAGACTTTGGATGAAACTAATAAAAAAAATAGGAGTCACAAATTTGTACGAATTATAAAGATTTTAAATTATTGAATGTTAGTATTTTAAACATTATTATAAAATAAATAATTAATGGAATGAGTGATAATTCGTAGCGGAAAGGTTCTGTCTAAAGTCTAAAAGTTATTAATACACTTATGCCATAATTTGTTGATTTATTATCTACTTTTTTATATTTAAAGGGCTTAAGTACCCTAATATAATTAGTCAACTATCAAAACGTGCTCTTTTTTCGTTCTACTTTTCTAAAAAGAAAATATTTGTACAGCTCGGATATGCTTCTATTTTTTGCATCGTAGAATAAGAAAATAACATTGCTTTAATAAGCGGTCTAATTATGATGGATTACTTATAATGAACTTTTTGATGATGATTTTTCATTCTCGGATCCAATAAATTTCGTACTTTTCGAAAAACTTCAACTAAATGTTATGAAGGAACGACTAAATACGATTTTAAAAAATATTCCGGAATTGACTCGCTACCTAATCGCCGCAGTTACGATTTTCATAATTAGTTTGCTTTTTCCAAATCATCAACAGTTTAATTACTCTTTTGATGTTGGTCAACAGTGGAAAGCACGCGATTTGTATGCACCCTTTGATTTTGCGGTCTTAAAGCAGCAAAAAGAAATCAATGAACAATTGGATTCTTTGAAGGAAACCTTAGTGCCTTGTTATGAAAAAAGGGAACAGATTCCAACGGAACAAATAAAAATACTGACCGATCGATTTAACGAAAAGTTAGAAACCGTATCAAAAGATAATTTGTATCAGGACGTTACGACAAATGCACAGGAATATCTGAATACCTGTAAAGCGATTTTGATCGAGACATATGATATTGGAATTATTGAAACGTATGTAGACTTTGGTGCGAAAACGCTGACTGGCGAAATATTGGTTTCGGAAGGTAATAAAATGGTCAGGCATTCTTTTGATGAATTTAAATTGTTGAAAGCGGCAGAAGTTAATTTTACTAATAAATTGATGCGCAGCGGATTGAAAGATGCGGATTTCTTTTTGTCAATAGTGCAAAAAAAACCGAACTTGATTATTCCCAATATTATTTTCAATGATACGTTGACAAATAAATTCCACGAATCGACCTTGCAAAATTTCACACGAGGACGAGGAATGATTAAGGAAGGCGAACGAATTATTTCTCGCCGAGAAGTCATTAATGAAAGAAGCTATCAAAAGTTATTATCATTACAAGATGCTTACGATAAAAAACAATTAGAGGATACTGGAATTATATGGATTCGAGGTGGTTATTTTACCCTGTGTTCGGTAGTCATTTTATTATTTATTTTCTTCTTAAAACATCATGCTTCTGGTATTCATAGTGGTTATAAACAGCTGATGTTTATGGTAATGTGGATTTTGGTTTTTGCCTATTTGGTATATTGGATAGAAGTGACCGATTTAGTGAGTCTCTACGTTGTTCCGTTTTGTATTGTTCCTATTGTGATTAAAAATTTCTATGATGATATTATCGCATTATTTACACATATTTGTGTGGTTTTAGTGGTGAGTTTATTGTCCTCATTGGGGTTTGAGTTTTTATTTACACAAATTTTAGTTGGTGTCGTCGTCATTATTGCTAATGTGAAAACACGATATTGGTCAAAGTTTTTCTTTTCGATTATTTATATCTTTCTGACATATCTTGTTTTGTTTTTAGGGTTATCAATGGTTCATCAAGGTACTTGGAATATTGACAGTCCGGAAACAATTGGTTGGTTATTCGGGAATGTCTTTTTGACGCTTTTATCTTATCCTTTAGTTCCGCTTTTGGAACGTTTATTTGGTTTTACATCAGATATTACATTGGATGAGTTATCAAACTTAGATCAGCCATTATTGAAAGAATTGTCGATGAAAACGCCTGGGACATTACAACATTCCTTACAAGTCGGACATTTGTCAGAAGCGGCAGCGACAGAAATTGGAGCGAATGCTTTATTGGTAAAAGTCGCCGCATTATATCATGACATTGGAAAGGTAAATAATCCTCACTTTTTCATTGAAAATCAGCAACGTCAAGGAAATCCGCATGATAAACTTTCGCCAGAGGAGAGTGCAAAAATGATTATTAGTCATATTACGGAAGGTATGAAAAAGGCAAAAAAAGGTGGTTTGCCGAAAGTCGTCATCGAGTTTATTGCGACACATCATGGAACGACTCGTGTGGAATATTTTTATAGAAAAGCACAAGAGGAAAATCCGGATGAGATAATTGATGAAAGTAAATTTCGTTATCCTGGTCCAAGCCCAACTTCAAAGGAACAGGTAATTATGATGTTGGCAGATTCTATTGAGGCCGCTTCTAAAAGTATTCAAACACCAACGGAGGAAATTTTGGATGACTTAGTGGAGAAGATTGTAGCAGGAAAAATTGCGAGCCAACAATTGATTCATGCGAATATTACTTTTGAGGAATTGGATAAAGTAAAAAAAGTATTTAAGCGAGTCTTAAAAAGCATCAATCATGCGAGAATTGCCTATCCAGATAATTGATTTGGATTTGGATTTGGAAAGATGAATAAATTTGCGGAGTATTGAGGCTGAATAAATACCTAAACAAAAGTTTTTCAAAAGTGAAACCTTAAAAATTTAGAAACCATTTTTTTTAAGTATAAAAAGTAGATTTTAACTTAAAAAAGTGCGTTTTTATTGAAATAAACTATTTATTCAAAAAAAGTTTAATATGGTGCTTTTTAGGAAATAATTGATAATCAATCGTTTATAAAAATGTTTTATAAAAAAGTATAAAATATTTACGAATTAAACTTAGATTAGAATTATCTTTGCACCGTTTTTTTTTACAAACTATAAAAGCATATTTATTATGTCAGATATTGCAAAGAAAGTTGAGGCTATTATTGTTGATAAACTTGGAGTTGAAGCTTCAGAAGTTACAGCAGCAGCAAGTTTCACAAATGATTTAGGAGCGGATTCATTGGATACAGTTGAATTAATCATGGAATTTGAAAGAGAATTCGATGTGTCTATTCCTGATGAGAAAGCAGAAGGTATTCAAACAGTAGGTGATGCAATCACTTATTTGGAAGAAAACACAAAATAGTTTTCTTTTGTATCAAGACCATACGTTAGTTTTAAATTATTAAATTGTACATTTTAGTAATAGTTCTGCTGTTATTAAGTATGAAATAATAATAACTAATGTGTGGTCTATTATTTTGACTGATAACGTTAATAAACTTCAATCTATGAAAAGAGTTGTTATTACCGGTTTAGGAGCAATCACACCGATTGGGAATACCCTTGAAGCATATTGGGAAGGTTTGAAAAATGGCGTGAGTGGTGCGAATGAAATTACGCATTTCGATTCTGCACTTTTCAAAACTAAATTTGCTTGTGAAGTAAAAGATTTCAAAGTTGAAGATTTTATTCATCGTCGAGAATCACGTCGAATGGATAGATTCACTCATTTTGGGATGGTTGCTGCGGATGAGGCGATTCAAGATGCAGCTTTCGATATGGAAGCTCTAGACCTTAATCGTGTTGGAGTTATTTTCGGAGTTGGAATGGGCGGATTAAGAACGTTAGAGGAAGAGGTGGAGAATTTTGAAGCCGGTGACGGTAGTCCTCGTTATAGTCCTTTTCTGATTCCTAAAATGATTTCAGATATTGTTCCTGGATACATTTCTATTAAGTATGGTTTCAAAGGTGTGAATTACGCTACTGTTTCGGCTTGTGCGTCCTCTTCTCACGCTTTATCTGTATCTTATGATCAAATCTGTTTAGGTCGTGCAGACGTAATGGTTTCTGGTGGTGCAGAAGCGACGATTACAAAAACAGGAATGGGCGGATTTAATTCCATGAAGGCTCTTTCTACTCGAAATGATGATTATACAACAGCTTCTCGTCCCTTTGATTTGAACCGTGATGGTTTTGTGATGGGCGAAGGTGGAGCTTCTATTATTTTAGAAGAATACGAACATGCAAAGGCTCGTGGTGCGAAAATCTATGCTGAAATCGTAGGTAGTGGTGCGACTGCTGATGCTTACCATATCACAGCTCCTCACCCAGAAGGTGAAGGTGCGGCAAGAGTTATGTTGATTGCGTTGGAAGATGCTGGTATTCAGCCTTCGGATATTGATTATATCAATGTTCATGGAACTTCTACTCCTTTGGGTGATGTGGCAGAATTAAAAGGAATCAAGAAAGCTTTTGGTGAAGCGGCCTATGATTTGAATATTAGTTCTACGAAGTCAATGACTGGTCACTTATTAGGTGCTGCTGGTGCGGTGGAAGCGATTGCTGCAATTATGGCAGTAAAAAATAATATCGTCCCTCCAACTATCAATCATGAGACGTCGG
>CAWVWD010000194.1:0-7787 GCA_963933585.1 uncultured Saprospiraceae bacterium | reverse complement strand
GCCGAATAAGACATTCCAATAAACAATAAAAACATAGTCATATTTCTAACCAAAAGGGGAATTCGGTTAAAAATAAAAGTAAAACGTTTGTTTGTGACAACAGAAATATTTTTTTGGTTTGGATTTTTCAATAAAATTTTCATTGAAAGGTGTTGATGTGCGTTCATATTAAGAGGATTTTGGAACTATTTCTTAGTAAATTCTTATGTTGAATGTCAGCTATACTACCGATACCGTCGTTCTATTCAGAAGATAGAGTATCAGAAACCAACATAAAAGTTGAATTAGAATTGATAATTTTCCTTGTGGCAACTTGGCTTATCATACTATTATTTTTAAATATTTTGTATTATTATACTATTAGCACATCAAAAAAAATGCCTTTAAATACTTTGTAAGTTGTCTTGACTTTCATGTGACTCTTAACCTATTTTTAACGACTAGACAAAAACATAGACCATTGATAATCAAATAGATAGAAACAATTTACAATTTACTTTAATCACTAATCATACTGTTTACCAGAACCTTACATATTGAATATTTTTCCCACATATGGAAAAAATCATAAATTGTTTCCATTTTTTGGTAATTCGATATGCCTTCTATTTTTTAGAAAAAAACATCTACACTTCTCACAATATTACTAAACGGAAAATATGAATAATTCGAATCCAGGGTTATAAAAATTTTCTATCTTTTCACTCAAAAGGACTTAACCTATATTTATCTTAAGTCAAGAAAAATAATAATTGTCACGAAAAATTATTGTTTTGTATTTTATTTCTAAAATGCATTTGATAAATAAGTAGATGAGCCTTTAATTAAAGAGCTATACTACTTATTTATAAATTAATGTTACCAGAAATACTTCATTTCGCTTTTTATATATAATTATCTACTGTTCAATAATGGTGCTTTAAAAAAACAACTATTATATCAAGACGCTTAATGATGCACAAGTCATTAATAATAAGTAGATAATATGAGTACTTGTATTCTGTTGAATATGCTAATCTATGAATCAGTTTTACCTCATACTTAATGTTCACTCTGAAAAAAAATATCAAACTCACTTACTTATTTTCCCATTTTAAGAATTCTAAGACTTCCTCTATCTCCATCTAAATTGATTACAATCGTATATACCCCTAAAGCTAAATAATCATCTAGCTCTATAGTGAGCTGATTATTTCCTGTCACAAAATTAAGTTTTTCTTCTCGTACTAATTGTCCTAAAGCATTAAAAATTTGTAAAGCTCCTTTACTATTCTTAATAATATTTACTTTCAGCGTAAAATACTTCTGAGTTGGATTCGGATAAGCAGATAATTCGAGAGTCCGAACTGTTTGGAAAGGCAATAATTGAACGGATACTAAATCTCTTTCTCTGGCATAAAAGACACTATCTTGAATCGTAATAATATCTGTGTTTCGGCGAATAATATCTGCCAAACGAGTTGCTTTAATCGCTGCAATTTCTACCGTAGAAAAGGTTGTATCATTTTCATAATATAGCCTATCTCCATCCCGTAATACTTCAAACTGATAACGCATAATTTCTAACATACATGGTCCCATGACAGCATTTGAATCATGGTCTTCTGCCAATAAACCTATCCATGCATCAATAGAATCAACCGTTCCATAAATTTGCTGTAGATTTTGCTGTAACAAGATATCAGAAGTAATATCACTAAAATTATTCACTGGTGCAAGTCCAAAATTCTGACGTAATAGATTAAAGTGTGGCAGTCCCTTTTCTCTTCCTCTTTCAATATTCAATGCGGCCAAATCCATTCCACCAGAACCAGGATTACCAAAAAGAAAATTTCTTAAATCCGAGGTAATCTTTGTATCAATATATTGATGTTTTTGTGCAGCCAATCCTCTCAAGAATGGATCAATTCCTCCCTGATCTTGCAAGAAAGTAGGATTTGCAAAAGCCGTTTTTATATCGACACTTCCAAAGCTAAAAACTTCCGTTTCATCATATCTCACTAAATTTCCGGTAACCGCCGAATGTCCGAATCGGAAAGCTGCCCCCGAAAAGCTATTCATGATACCAGGGTTAACTGTCACATCATAACCATTATAAGAAGAAATCGTAACTCCTATCGTCGGTAAAAACTCTTCATAAGTCACACTTTGAAGTAATGCACCAACTATTTTTCTTGCTCTTTGGAAAATTTGTTCCTCTGTCAAGTTTGGATTTGCTTGCTTAATTTCGTCACAATTCCTATTGTGCTCTCTAAGAAATAGCGTATGTAAAGCCGTTAAAGTTGGTTGTTCATTTGCTCGAATATCACCACTAATGAAGTACTTCTGAGGAAAACCTCCTGCCAAATTCATTGGAGGAGCATTTGGGTCAATCACCGCTCCAAGCTTTCCTGTGACGGTGTTGTATGGTAGTAACTTATTCAATGATGTTTTCATTTTCCCATCTCGATAAGTTCTCATCCAGGCTAAGCGAAAAAAATCTGTTCCGTAAATAACCGAGCCATCTATAAAAGAAGAAGTCCGATTAACATGTGTTCGTGGATTCGCAACTGACGTTCCAGTCGATGGATCATATTCTGCTCTTCGAAGTGGTATTATGACAGTTCCTGTGCAGTTCGAATCAAAGTAATTATCACATAATAAAACCGGAATTTCTAATATCTCCATCGGGTTTCCAGACACACTTAACATTATATCATGACCTAAAAATTGTCCCCAAGCCCAAATATAATCACTCAACCCTTTCTCATTTACTAAAAAAGAATCTTGATGACAAATTATATTACTAATAGCTCTTGCACTTTCTCTATTTGCACCAGCGGGAGTAGAAATTCCATCAGAATAATCTACCGTAGTTAACCAGATGAAGTTCGTATTTGCTGCTCCGTAACCTGAATTACTTGGATTATTTTGAGTACCATTTAGTTGTCGGATATTCTGTCCAAATATAGTCGTAGAAATAAGGATTAACATCAAAAATGTAAATTTAATTTTCATATTTATTCCGTTTTTAGGTGTTGATTTTTATTGAAAATCTATTGATAAGAAAATATTAAAAATATTCTTGAGTATCATTTTGTATTAAAAAATGGCTTTCTAATGGTTATTCATGACGATACTGGAGTTCTAAATAAAGTAATAATCTCTTTTTCGCTATATTAAATCATTACAAATATATAAACAATGGTTACATATTGCTAAGGGTTAGATATAATTCATTTCTTAATAAAGCGATGTCCGCTCTGTTAACACACAACTTCTTGCCTTAACATGTAAGAACAAAAATTGAAAATTAGGTTATTGATTCAAAGTTTGGTATTATCATTCTCCGATAATTAGACTACAAATTGGTCATTTATTTATACTTCAATTTGAGCAATAAAAAATTATGAAAAGGCAATATTTAATATTTATAATGATTTTAATACTTACTTCTGCTCTACTTTTATTCGCAGATTTCAGTCCTTTTAACATACTCCGCAAACGTAATATATCATTGGATAAATCTGTTTTAAAAAAGGTAGAATCTACGATTGAAAAATCATTGGATAAAAATGAAATCACAAAACCTATTATTTCTACGACATTGATAATTTTCAAAAAAGAACGCATTACGGAACTTTGGGTTACCGATGAAGCATCTAATTCGCATAAGATATTAACCGATTCTATTTCGCTTATTAATACTCAAAGCGGAACACGATTATATGATAATGAAAGTATAATTCCAGAAGGAATTTATGAAATAGCGACGGTCGATTCAGACAAAAACTTAAGTTTCACTATTGACTTTCCAAACGATTTTGACCAACAAAAACAACAAACGGATAATCGCCCAGAATTACTTTCAACGATTGGTTTTAATTCAATCAATAACGATATTTTTCTTTCCAAAAACATAATAACCGAGTTTCTATTTTTAGCAAAAACGGTAAAAGCCGAGCATACAAAAATTATCATTTTACCAAATGACTTGAGGGTAAATAAGTCAATTCCTTATTGTTCAACTTGTCCACAATGGATAGAAGAATTATACGGAACGCTTCGGATTGAAATTTTAAAATTTTGAAATTTTCAGGAGTAAAAAATACCTTTTTAAAACCCATTTCATATCATATCTAAACTCGTTTGTCGAAAGATAATTTGATAATCTTAACAAAATAAACTAGCTTACATAAGCATTCTCGACAATTTTATTTTACCAAAAATCAAAAAAAGTAAACTATGTATATATTAATTGGAATTTCTGTTTTAATATTAATTATTGGAATCGTAATGTATAATAATTTGATTTCCAAAAAGAATAGCGTTGAATATGCGTTTAGTAGTATTGATGTCATGCTCAAAAAACGTCATGATCTAATTCCAAATCTGGTCGCTTCCGTGAAGCAATATATGACGCACGAGCGAGGTTTATTAACAGAAATTACAGCATTGAGAAATTCGGTAATGAAGCCTAATTTGACAGACGGCGAACGATTCAAAGCGGAAGGTCAATTATCTTCTATGCTAGGAAAAGTACAAATTGCCGTAGAAAATTATCCAGACTTAAAAGCGAATACGAATTTCTTACAATTACAAGCAGCCATGAACGAAGTCGAAGAACAACTTTCGGCTGCTCGCCGTGCATTTAATGCTTCGGTAAATGGCTATAATAATTCTGTGGAAATGTTCCCAACGAATATTTTGGCAGGAATGATGGATTTACGCCGTCGTGATTCTTTTGAAATTGTGGAAGTAGAAAGAGCTAATGTCAATATTGATAATTTATTCAATTCGTAAATCAGATTGTAAGCTGCGAGTTACGGGCTTGACGCTCTTTCGTAATCTTTTGATGTGAAAAAATTAAAATCATCGTTAAAAGATTACGTCAAGTCGGTCAATCTCGCAATCCAAAAACTACACCTCAAAAAACTCCTAAACAGATGAAAGATATTTCCGCTATTTACCAATCAATTTATCCGACTTTAGAAGTGATGGAAGCGAAGCGAAAAAAAACGCTTCGACAAGGACAAAATATATTCTTTATCGCTTTAGCAATTGTTGGTTTAGCTGGTTTAATTGGATTTACAGTTTTTCAAAATTCAGGAGAATTACCGATTCCTATTTTTGTAATTATTGGTATTACGATTATCGTTTGTATTATTATTTATGTGTACAAACGTTCCAAACTAATAAAGGCTTATAAAGACGAAGTGATTTCGGAAATTATCCATTCAATTGATGACAGCTTTTATTACAGTCGAGAGGCAAAAATTTCGTTAGAACAATTCAAAGCAAGTCAATTATTTCAACGTCCGGATAGATATAATGGTGAAGATTATATTAGCGGAAAAATAAATAAAACGGATTTTGAGTTTTCAGAAGTACATGCGGAATATGAAAGTAGGGATGAAGATAGCACAACATACCATACGATTTTCAAAGGCTTATTTATGATTGCAGATTTTCATAAAGATTTTCTTGGTCATACCGTTGTATTGCCAGATAGAACCGGTGAAGGCTGGTTTGGACGATTAGTGAAGAGTTCAAAAAAGCAAGGGAAGCAAGTTGCAAAAATGGAAAATCCAGAGTTTGAAAAATATTTTGATGTTTATACAACTGACCAAGTTGAGGCTCGATATATCTTGAGTACAAGTATGTTGGAAAATATTATGGACCTCAAAAAACGGTTTAATTCTACGATTCACATCGCATTTTTAAATTCTTGCGTTTATATCGCTATTAACTGGGACAAGAAATTTTTAGAACCAAATCTAAAAAAAAGTCTTTTGGACGAAAGTACAATTCATCAATATTTGGATGATATTTGGTTATGTTTGGAGATTATTGAAGAACTGAATTTGAATACGAGAATTTGGACAAAGGCGTAAAAAAGTCCTATAAAAATGATATCATGGAATCTATGATTTCAGTCATCAGAACATAAAAAAAGCCGAGTAGATTTTTATAAATCTACTCGGCTTTTTTTATTGAAGATACAACGATGAACCATTCACCAGCCACCGTTTATAATTTTATAATTTATACCTCCCCTCACTTTCAATTTAAAATAAGATTTTTATTTTGCCTTTTTTAATGAACTTAATGGCTATTTTTTTTTCAAATAATAATTTCGCTCTATTATAATTACTCTATATATCCCGTAAAATAAGTTGAGCTTAAAAGTTACCACTTTCATCGCTGTGAATGCTAATTTTAGTTTAATTCACTTGTTTTCCATTCCATTTTCTCCTGAAAAAAAATTTAACTTTCTACTTTCCATCAAACAGTTTTACGGATTCTTTAAGTTCAAAAGTTACTAAACGATTCCTAACTATATTATAAAAAATACTTTTGAGCACTTTCGATTTATTATCATATTCTTTTTATAAAATCAGCTTTTATAGATAGAATGACTGGCAAGAATTCCTTTTTTTTAGATAAAAAGAATTTCATAATAACTCGATTTTCAATTTCGATCAAAACTTTCCCATATCTATCTACACTTTTTTTTTCGACCGTTACTTTTCCTTTATTATTTGGAAATGGTTTCAATAATAAAGTTGAAACTTCCACCACTTATCCCAATTTATTTTTGGGACAGGTTTCGCAAATAACGCAGATTTCTTTTATAATTCGCACCACGAATTAAATTATTTGAATATTGACTTTATCAATAAAAAAATCTGCGTTATCATCGAAATTTTATGGGAGAAATTCATTAGAACAAACTCCCCAACTTCGTCGGCGGCACAACGCCAATATGTTTATATGCTTTTTCCGTCGCTTCTCGACCCCTTGCAGTTCGTTGAATATAACCTTCCATAATCAAAAACGGCTCGTGAACTTCCTCAATCGTTCCTGCCTCCTCTCCTACTGCAGTCGCAATCGTCGTCAAACCAACTGGGCCGCCTTTGAACTTGTGAATGATCGCCGAAAGAATTCGATTATCCATTTCATCCAGTCCGCCTTCATCTACTTTTAAGGCTTCCAAACCAAATTTTGAAATTTCTAAATCAATTGTTCCATTACCTTTTACTTGTGCAAAATCTCGGATACGACGCAATAAAGCATTCGCAATACGAGGCGTTCCACGACTTCTTCGAGCAATCTCAAACGCACCTTTTTCTTTAATTGGCACACTCATAATCGCAGCAGAACGTTTAATAATTTTACAAAGTACATCTACATCATAATAATCCAAATGGCAATTAATCCCAAACCTCGCACGCATCGGAGCCGTCAGCAAACCCATTCGAGTCGTCGCACCAATCAATGTAAACGGTTCAACATTGATTTGAATACTTCTCGCATTTGGTCCTGTATCGATCATGATATCAATCCGATAATCTTCCATTGCTGAATATAAATATTCTTCCACGACATTATTCAAACGATGAATTTCATCAATAAATAAAACGTCGCCTTCGTCCAAATTCGTCAATAAACCAGCCAAATCGCCCGGCTTTTCCAATACTGGCCCTGAAGTCATTTTCATATCCGCACCTAACTCATTTGCCACAATATGCGACAAAGTCGTCTTTCCTAATCCCGGAGGACCATGTAATAAAACATGATCAAGTGCTTCGCCACGCATATTCGCCGCTTTGATGAAAATCCTTAAATTCTCAACAATCTTTGGTTGTCCTGAAAAATCGGATAACATCGTCGGACGCAACGCCTTATCGAATTTCTTTTCTTCTGGCGTGAAATTTTTATCTGTCGTTTCTAAATTCGGATTCATAATTAAAAGTAGCTCTAAGCTCCAGCTTAGGATTTCGTAATACCAAGCTCCAGCTTCGTAA
>CAWVWD010000193.1:0-7789 GCA_963933585.1 uncultured Saprospiraceae bacterium | reverse complement strand
TAACCAGCTTTCGATATACAAAATACTCACATTGATATTTTCCTGAATTCCAGCTTCCGTAATCGTTCCTTTTGGGACCGCTAATAAATCTTCTTCCGTAATATTTACGTCCAATCGTTTATTATCAATCTGATTCGCATTTGGCATATATTCATTAAAAATATCCATCGCCGTTTTGACCAAACCAGGGTGAGCCACCCAAGTTCCATCGTGTCCGTCTTTCGCTTCTCGCAATTTATCGGCAGCGACTTTTCCGAATGCGATTTCATTCGCTTCAGGATTATTTTTGATTGGAATTTGAGCCGCCATTCCGCCCATTGCGTGTGCATTTCTGCGATGACAAGTTTTGATTAACAATTTAGAATATGATTTCATACAGTGAACATTCATCGTTACTTGACCTCGGTCAGGCATCACGAATGCCGAATGATTGCGGAAACGCTTGATAAACGAGAAAATATAATCCCAACGCCCACAATTCAAACCAGCCGAATGCTGACGCAATTCCCATAGAAGTTCATCCATTTGAAAAGCCGCCAAAATTGTTTCGAGTAAAACCGTCGCTTTGATTGTGCCCTCTTCGATTCCCAATGTTTTCTGTGCAGATACAAAAACAGTATTCCATAATCGAGCTTCTAGATGATGCTCTAATTTTGGTAAATAAAAATAAGGTCCGCTTCCACGTTGAATTAATTCGGTCGCATTATGAAAGAAATATAAACCAAAATCAAACAGTGAACCGCTTATAAATTCACCATCAACCGTCACATTTTTTTCGTCTAAATGCCAACCTCTCGGACGAACCATCAGCGTTGCAGTCGTTTCATTTAATGCATATTGCTTTCCGTTTTTAGGATTTGTAAATGAAATATTGCGACGATTGGCATCTCGTAAGTTAATTTGTCCTTCAATGTTATTCGCCCAAGTCGGAGCATTCGCATCTTCAAAATCCGCCATGAAAACTTTTGCTCCAGAATTTAGGGCATTAATCACCATTTTTCTATCTACAGGTCCAGTGATTTCGACTCGTCTATCTTGTAAATCTTCCAAAACAGGCAAAACTTTCCAGTCTTGTTCTCGAATCATTTTGGTATTTTTCAAGAAAGTTGGAAATTTTCCATGATTGATTTCTTCTTGAACAATTAAGCGATTTTCTAAAAGCTGTTTTCGAATAGGATTGAACCAACGATGCAATTGAGTAATAAATTCTAATGCTTCGAGCGTTAGAATTTTGGCATAATTATCCTTATAAAGACCTGTGATATGAACGCCTTTCGGTGTGATATAGGTCTTCGGTTCTAAAGTAGTTCCGACCATGATAAATTTATTTATTAATACTTTTTTGTTAATGAAATTCTATGTATTTTATTAGCGAAATTCCGTTTGTGTTTTACAAGTATAAGTGCTTTAGCGAAAATTCGCAAATTTTTAGCAACATTTTTTTATTTCGAAAATAATTGTCAAAACAACTAAATAATTCTTAGTGTAAAAGGTACACCCAATTTTATTTTACTTGAGTTTGTTAATTGGAATTAAAGTTTGAAATTGATAAGAAAATGAAATTTTTGCAATAGTGAAGTCGAAATTTTTAATTGAGAAAGTGATACGAATGATTTAAAAAAAAAATGATTTTTTAAAAAATTTATAAAATTATTGTGTTTTTTAGTGAAAAAAGAGTGATTGTTTGTGGACATCGTAATATCATAAAATGCTTTTTCAGGTAGATTTTTAACCTGTGTAAACCCCTTAATTGAGCTTTTATTTTCGATTGCACAGTGCTTATTTCAATATAATCGAATAATTTTAGTGCTAGATTGATTCTCTCGTAAAAATTGATTTGGGAAATGCTTAGATATATTCACCCAAATAATCCGTTATTTTGTTGAACAAGTATCTAATTTAAATTGTCATAAAGACAGAAAAAAATGGATTTTTTTGATTGCTTATGGGACAAAATATTGATTTTCTATTAAAGTCTATTTAAAACTTGAATTGAGAACCAATACTTTACTGGTTTTTATTCGTTATTTTTTGTAAATTTATTAGTGAGTATCACATTTTAAAACAATCAACCGATGATGAAAAAAACTTCAATTTTTATAATATTTTCTTTTCTCTTCGTTGGGGTGCTTTCTGCTCAGACGCTGAAAGAATCACTAAAAAAACAACCGAAGGGTATTATTTATAATACAGAAATGTCAGGTTTGTTACGTCTGCATACGAACGGCTATGCCATTGGAATAAATTATGGAACGCTAAAAACGTACTACAAGACGAATATTTGGCAATTCGAAATTGTACATTTAAAGGATTCTCGAGAATATTTAGATAGAGTCGAGTTTGCTCCTATGCGTCCTGGAAACTCTGCTAGTTCATTTGTTTATGGCAAACAAAATAGCTTTTTTGGGATTCATGCAGGTTATGGTCAAAAATATTATTTCTCAGGAAAAGCGAAAAAACAAGGCGTTGCTGTAGGAATGTCTTATGCAGTTGGTCCATCATTGGGCATAATAAAACCATATTATTTAGAATTATACAGTTTTGATAATAACGGTTTACCAAAAGGAACGATTGCTCAATCTTACACGGAAGAAAATGCATCATTATTCTTAAACCGTGGATCGATAGCCGGTGGTGCTGGATTCGGTTATGGTTTTGATGATTTGAGTATTACGCCTGGTGGACATGCAAAAGTTGCTTTGCATTTAGATTGGGGTGCTTTTGAAGAGATTATTCGGGCATTGGAGGTTGGAATTATGATTGATGTCTACGCCAAAAAAGTTCCGATTATGATTGAAGCAGAGAATAGACCATATTTCATCAATTTGTATTTCTCCGCAGAATTAGGAAAGCGGAAGTAAAAAAAATCGGTAGCTGGTAGTTACAAACGATTGAAAAGCCTTTGAATATTTTAGACAACTATTCAAAGGCTTTTTTGTTTTTTAAATCAAGTCGTTTGATGAGTTTTTTTTGGTTTTTCGAAAATTAATATCTTTTTCGCAAGTTTTAACTTATTCACCGAATGACTACTTCGTAGAAAATCTATTTTCTAACGTTTTTTTACGAACTTTGCACCACTTTTTGAAAGTGATTTTTGATAATAGTTTAGATAGTTTAATTTTTTGATGAAATCAATCAAACAATCAAACAATCAGACAATCAATTAGATATAAAATGATTGAATTACCAATTGTTGATAAAATAGAGGAAAAGCCAAAAAGGAGGAAAAAGCCAGATTGGTTAAGAGTGAAATTGCCAAATGGCGAAAATTTTCGTAAGGTTTCTGCGATTGTAAATGAGAAAAAGCTACACACGATTTGCCAAAGTGGACATTGTCCGAATATGGGCGAATGTTGGGGTGAAGGAACGGCTACGTTTATGATTCTGGGGAATACTTGTACTCGTTCTTGTTCGTTTTGTGCGGTAAAAACTGGCCGACCAATGGAATATGACGAGGACGAACCTTTTCGTGTAGCAGAAGCAATTGACTTGATGGGCGTGAAACATGCTGTGATTACGTCTGTGAATCGTGATGAACTGAAGGATAGAGGTGCTTCGGTTTGGAATGCGACGGTTCGTGAAATTAAATTACGAACGCCGGATGTTACGATTGAAACGTTGATTCCTGATGTGCGTGCGAATTGGGTAGCTTTGGATTTGATGATTTCTGCTGGTCAAGAAGTCGTTTCTCACAATATGGAAACGGTCAAAAGACTTTACAGAAAAGTCCGTCCTCAAGGAAAATATGTTCGTAGTTTAGAAGAAATCCGTAGAATTAGGGATTTTGGAAAACGTACTAAGAGTGGTATTATGGTCGGTTTGGGCGAAACGAAAGAAGAGATTTTTGAAATCATGGACGATTTATTAGAAAATGGTTGTGATGTTTTAACGATTGGTCAATACCTTCAACCTACGAAAATGCACTTGGATGTGGCGGAATATATTCATCCGGATGTATTCAAAGAATATGAGGAGGTTGGTTTGAAAAAAGGTTTCGATTTTGTGGAAAGTGGACCTTTGGTGCGTTCGTCTTATCATGCGGAACGTCATGTTTATCCGAATCAGAATAAATAGTTTGTAGTTGATCGTTTTATCATAGTGAATTTACAAACAAAATAAAGTTATAAAGTACCGAATTTCAAATCTTGAGATTCGGTATTTTTGTTTGTTTCAGAATTTTATCTCAATTACGTAAGCTTCTGACGTGATTGGAATTCCGAAAAAAATCGGTATAGGCTAATGAATACGCTGATGACGCTGAAAATACACCGAAAGGAAATGTATAAAAAAAATCCGCCAAAAGGCTTATGTAATTGCGATAAAACTCGCAATAGGTAATTTGTCACTCGCAACCAGTATCACTCAAATGAACCGCAAAATTATACATATTGATATGGACGCTTTTTACACTTCAGTGGAGCAACGGGATAATCCTACTTTGCGTGGTAAACCTGTGGCCGTCGGTGGAATAACGCGTGGTGTCGTGATTTCTGCGAGTTATGAAGCGAGGATTTTTGGTGTTCGGTCTGCGATGCCGAGTTCGGTGGCGTTGCGGAAATGTCCGCATTTGCAGTTTGTTCCATCGAGGTTTGAGGTGTATCGGGAAGTGTCGCAGCAGATTCGAGATATTTTTCTTGAATATACGGATTTGGTGGAGCCGCTTTCATTGGATGAGGCATATTTAGATGTGACGGAGAATAAAAAAGGGATTTTTTCGGCCATTTTAATTGCTCAACAGATTCGGGAAAAGATTGAAGTAAAGACGAGATTAACGGCTTCGGCTGGTATTTCGGTGAATAAATTTGTAGCAAAAGTGGCTTCGGATATTAATAAACCGAATGGAATTAAGGTGATTTTACCGGATGAAGTGATTCCTTTTTTGGAAGCCTTGGAAATCGAAAAGTTTCATGGAATTGGTAAAGTGACGGCGGATAAAATGCGTCGGTTAAGTATTCGGAATGGTAGAGATTTGAAGGCTTGGTCAGAGTTGGATTTGGTGCGGATGTTTGGAAAAATAGGACGATATTTTTATAAAATTGTTCGAGGTGAAGATAATCGAGCGGTGAATCCGAATCGGATTCGGAAGTCGATTGGAGCGGAGCGAACTTTTAATGAAGATATTTTTAAGGTAGATTTGATGTTTGAAAAGCTACGTTTGATTGCAGAAAAACTATTTAGAAGTATTGAAAAGTCAGAAAATTACGGTCGAACATTAACAATTAAAATTAAGTTTTCGGATTTTCAAATTATTACAAGAAGTAAAACAGTCACTCGGGATATTACTCGATTACAGGATATGACGACGATTATTAAGGAATTATTATATCAAAATATGGAAAACGGAGTTGGTGTTCGGTTGTTGGGTGTTTCGATTTCTAATTTAAGACGAGAAGAAGATAGTTTACCGAGGCAATTGGAATTTGATTTCTGGTAATGTTATCCACAGATTTTTAGGAGTTTCGCAGCGTTTTTGTTTTCACTTTGTTCATTTTTGTTTATAATTGCTTATCGCAATAAGAGAAGTATTTTTTAATTTTGAAATTAGTAAAATCGTTTAAAGGTTTTAACTAAAGAAAGTTGAACGAAGTGAAATAAGAAAACTCCGTAAAACGCCTAAAAATCCGCCTGCTGATTTGTCGGGTAGGTCTGCGATGAAAATCAAAAAAATAGGTTATGAATCAGCATATAGAAGTAGCGATTGTGGATGATAAGCGGGATATTCGGGAAGGTTTGCAATTGATTATTGATAATGCGGATGGTTTCAAATGTGTGGCGACCTACTCTGATGGAGAGTCAGCAGCGGAAGGGTTACCGAATGTGAAACCGGATGTCGTTTTGATGGATATTGGTTTACCGAAAATGTCGGGAATTGATTGCGTGAAAATACTAAAAGATAAAGCACCTGAAATTGATATTATTATGTTAACGGTACATTCTGATAGCGATTATATTTTTGAATCGTTGCGAGCTGGAGCTGTTGGTTATTTGGTGAAAAATATTTTTCCATCGAAATTATTGAATTCTATCAAGGAAGTAAAAAGTGGCGGTTCTCCGATGAGTTCGAGTATTGCTCGGAAAGTGGTTTCGTCCTTTAATAGTTTTCGAAAACCTGCGGCGAATTTGACGAAGCGAGAGAAGGAGGTTTTAGATTTATTGTGTCAAGGAAAAAGTTATAAAGTGATTGCGGATGATTTATTTATCAGTCCAGATACGGTTCGTTATCATTTGAAAAATATTTATAAAAAATTACAAGTTAATTCTAAATATGAAGCCGTAATTAAAGCTTTGAAGAATGGAATGGTTTAGTGAGGAATTCGAAATGTTCAGCATTTTTACAGAATAAAAGATAATAAAGTCCGTCATACCGACGAAGGTCGGTATCTCCTGACTGCAAAGGCTCAATTTAAAAAAAGCTAACAATTTTTATTCTGGAATTAATTGAAATTCGGATTTGTTGCCTTGAGAAGATACCGACCTCCGTCGGTATGACGGTTTTTATTTAATCTTTTGTATGAAGAAGTTTTAATTTACCAATACATGTATAATATTAACTTACCACAATTTGAAGGGCCTTTTGACTTGCTTTTATTCTTTATAGAAAGGGATGAACTGGATATTTATGATATTCCGATTGCGAAAGTGACGAATGATTTTCTGGAATATATTCGGATGATGGAAGCGATGAATATTGATTTGGCGAGTGAATTTATTTTGGTGGCGGCTACGTTGATGCGAGTGAAGTCGAAAACGTTATTGCCTCGCAAGGAATTAGATGAGGCTGGAAATGAGATTGATCCGAGGGAAATGTTGGTGGAGCGACTATTGGAATACAAACGTTATAAGAGTGTTTTGGAGGATTTGAGGGATTTGGAAAAAGACCGTTCGTTGAAAGAAATTCGTGGAAATACAAAAAAAGAAATCAAGAAAATAGCAGAAAAAGCATTGGTAGATGCAGAATTGGAATCGCTTTCTTTATACAAGTTATTAACTACTTTTCAGCAGGTTTTGGAGCGATTCGAGGAAGCGAGTAAGGAGGTTTTGCATAAAGTGATTCGATATGAATATACGATAAAAGGTCAAAAACGATACTTGATTGATTTGGTTTCTGTTGTTGAAAAAGTAGATTTCAAAAAGGCATTTGAGCTTTGTGAAAATAAAATTCATGCGATTTTTACGTTTTTGGGAATGTTGGATTTATTACAACTTCAAGCTTTGGACATTGTTATAGGTGAAGGCATGAATAATTTTTGGATTATGAAAAGAGAGATTACGGATGAAATTATGGAAAGTCTTATTGAAGCAGAATATGATGACAAACTTCCAGAAACAACAAGTTAAAAATAAGCAAGATGAGGTTAGAAAATCTGTACGACTTTCTCGAATTATTTTACCTATTTTAATTGGAATTAGTGTCGTCGTTTATTTGCTTTGGCAAAATTTTGATGTGCAAGAATTTCATAGAATTCAATGGACTTTACATACTTTTCTTTGGTTGGTTATTGCTTTCGGAATTTTGGGTTTTCGTCATTTTGCTTACATGGCTCGATTATATATTTTGGCAGAAGGTGAATTTAGTTGGCGAAAATGTTTTGAGCTAATTTTTATCTGGGAATTTAGTTCAGCCGTTACGCCCACAAGTGTTGGTGGTTCTGCTGTTGCATTTTTAGTACTTTCTCAAGAGAAACTTTCGACCGCAAAAACAGCAACGATTGTCATTTATACGGTTATTTTAGATGCTATCTTTTTCTTAATAGGTATTCCAATTTTCTATTTAATTTTTAAGAACTTA
>CAWVWD010000192.1:0-7795 GCA_963933585.1 uncultured Saprospiraceae bacterium | reverse complement strand
TATTTTATGCACGGAACTTCCCGTCATTTGGGTTTAGATGTACATGATCTTGGTGATTTTTTCGTAGATATTCAGCCAGGAATGGTTTTCACTTGTGAACCAGGAATTTATATTAGAGAAGAAGGTTTGGGCGTTCGTTTAGAAGATGATATTTTGGTTACGAATGGAAAACCGATTAATTTAATGAAAAATATTCCGATTGAAATTGAGGAAATTGAAGAGATAATGAATAGTTTAACCTTGCCATTTTAGGATTTAGTCGCTACTGCTTTAGCTGCCATTAAATGTCCATAAATATGGCAACTAAAGCTACTTCTATCCAGAAATTCAGAATTTACATCTTTAACGTGGTAGTCAAAATTCATTATTCCCATTATTCTATGCATTTACTATCTTTGTGTATTATCAATTAAAATATTTTATAAAAATAGAAGGGAATTGGATGAATTATTGGCGAAAGCCTATTCATTTAAAGTGATAAAAAGTAAATAAATCTACAGGTTAAAAGTGATAAGATTCTGATAATCAGTATGCCTTTTAATTTGTCATTTTAACTTTGATTCATTACTAAAATACCTTTACACTATAATATTAGATGAAAAAATTAAAAATAGGAATCAGTATAGGAGATGTGAATGGAATTGGTTTGGAAGTTATTTTGAAAACACTTTCTGATCCAAGAATCGTTGACCGTTGTGTACCGATTATTTATGGTTCTTCAACCGTTATTTCTTATCATAAAAATACGATGGAGATTGAAGAGTTTGAATATACTCAGACGACAACAATTGATGATATTAATGAGGACAAAATTAATATTATCGAATGTTGGGAAGATCCTGTGAATATTCGTTTAGGACAAGTCAGTGAAACTGGTGGCGAATATGCGATAAAATCATTAGACGCTGCGGTGAGTGATTTAAAAATGGGTTTACTCGATGGTTTAGTGACTGCTCCGATTCATAAAAAAGCGATGAGTTTAGCGGGTTTTAAGTATCCCGGACATACAGAATATCTAACGCAAGCTTTCGAGGTAAAGGAAAGTTTGATGTTTATGATTAATGGTGATTTACGAGTTGGTTTAGTGACAAATCATTTACCAATCAGTAAAGTTGCAGCGATGATTACGAAGGAACGCATCATGGAAAAGTTAAACTTAATGCGGGAAACTTTGAGAATTGATTTCGGAATTGATAAGCCTCGAATCGCTGTTTTGGGTTTAAATCCTCATGCTGGAGATGAAGGTTTATTAGGAGATGAAGAGATGAAGGTGATTATTCCAACATTGCAAGAAGCAAAAAATAAAGGAATTATTGCGATTGGCCCTTATTCTGCTGATGGATTTTTGGTTCTGGAGTTTATAAACAATTTGATGCGATTTTGGCAATGTATCACGATCAAGGTTTAGTTCCTTTCAAAACTTTATCATTCGGAAATGGAGTGAATTATACAGCTGGTTTGCCGATCGTCCGAACTTCTCCTGACCATGGAACGGCTCACGATATTGCGGGAAAAGATGAAGCTGATCCTTCTTCTTTCCGTCAAGCGTTATTCTTAGCGATTGATATTGCAAATCATCGTTCGAAATATATGGAAATGCACTCAAATCCGTTGCATAAAAAGAATCCTGCGGAACTAGCAAAATTATTGAGAGAAGAGGAAAAGCGATTGAAGGAAATGGGGGAAGAGGTCATTAAGGATGATTAATTTTAGTGTTTCATTACTTCATTGTTGTACTGTTTTTAATCGTCGAACGAAAAAAAAACAGTATGACAATGAAGTAATGTCACAATAAAATAACTTAAAAGAAAACGCCAATACGAACCGTAATTCTATTCATAATTTGTTTCGCATCTTCTTTCTCATTATTGATATTCAAAACACCTTTATTTCTAATAATATCAAAAATTGAGTTTTGGTAAGAAATACCACCGATCAAGGTCACATCGCCAACGTTATACTCCGCTCCTGCTCCTAATCCCCAAGTAAAAGAAACCGGAAAAACATTTTTCAAGATATTTTCATCTTCATAAGTTCCAATATCTGCACGACCTTTAATTGGGAAAGCTAAAGAGAAATACGGAATCTGAACGTAATAACCTAAATCACCACTTCCGCCTCTTAATTTCACAGAAAAAGGAACTTCAATATATTGAAGTTGATACTTTATATCTGATCCGTCTGCAATACTATCTAAAGAACTATTGCTTAGTTCCGTATCACCAAATAAATCACCTCCAATAGAATAATTCAAGGTACCACCTTGATTCGTTAAAAAAGAAATACCCGTAGAAATCGCATAACGATCGTTCGCTAAATAATAATCACCCAAAAGTCCAAGCTCCAGTCCTAAATTCGTACCGTTTCCAGTAATTGTGGTTTGGTTCGTTGTCATCCAAGAAAACGTTGGACTGGCTTGTATTCCTAATCGAAAGCTCTGTGCGTTGATTGCCGTAATACTTGAAAATGTAAAAATTATAAGCGTAATAATTTGTTTCATGTTCCTATGATTTGATATAATTATGTATGATATTCATACGTTTAAAGGTCTAAAGATTTAAAGGTATTAAGCTTGTAAAAGTTTAGAAGTTTACGAGTTTAAAGGTTTTATACCTTTATATATCGCTACACCTTATCACTTTTACAATCTTTTCCTTTGTACTTTTGCAAAATACAGGTATTCAATTATTAAAAAAAATATTGACTTCAATTTATGAATATTAAAAAAAACAGTCTAAATCCTTGGCTAAATATCGGTTTGTTTTTGTGTTTATTGACAATTATTAGCTGTGGAAGTAACGAGCGTAAAGATATTCCAGATGTTTCAGAAGTTCAAGTAAAATTAAATGTTCAACGTTTTGAACAAGAATTATTTAATTTGGATTCGAATAATTTACAAACAGAAGTTCAAGCATTAAATGAAAAATATGGCTATTTCGCTGACTTATATTTTTCTGAAATTATGCGTTTCAAACCATTACATGATTCGGCTTTTGACTATCTTAATACCGTAAATGGATTTATTAATTATCCATCCATCAGAACGCTTTACGATACGTGCCAACTGGTTTATGGCGATTTTTCAGAAGTAGAAAAAGATTTAACAAGCGCTTTCCAATTCTACAAATATCATTTCCCTGAAAAACCTATTCCAAAAATAACCACATTTATTTCAGAATATGGTGTAGCGATTGCTTCAGTTGATGAGACAGAAGTCGTGATTGGTTTGGATATGTTTTTAGGTGCTGATTATCAACCATATTATTATCCACCAGTTCAGTTACCAAATTATATTACTCAAACTCTTGACCAAAAACACATTACACCAAAAGTAATGGAAGCTTTAGCACGAGATATTGTCGGTGTGAATGAAAAAAATCGCTTGATAGACTTTATGGTGCATAATGGAAAAGCCTTATATTTATTGGACTTGTTTCAGCCATATATTGAAGATAATCTTCGATTGGGAATTACGCCCAAACAATCGGATTGGCTTTACGCCAATGAAGCAGAAATGTGGAAAACAGTTTTTATTGATAATTTGTATGAAACCAAATTGAAAAAAAACGGTTTATTAGGTTTGGTAGAAGTCGCCCCGACTTCACCCGGAATGCCAAGAGAGTCTCCAGGAAATGCAGGAAGTTGGGTCGGTTGGCAAATCGTAAAAGGTTATATGGAAAATAATCCAAATATGACCTTAAAACAACTACTTCAAGAAAAAGACGCTCAAAAGATTTTGCAAGGTTCAAGCTATCGACCGAGATAGTTTTTGGTATTCCTGTAGCGGCTGCTTCAGTTGCCGTATTAAACATTCAACGGCAACTGAAACCGTGGTTACAGGAATGTCAATACAATAAAATAAATGAAAAATAGAATCGAAATATAGGAATATATACCGGATAATCGTTTGGTTTTGAATATTACCAATCATAGCGATAACCGGAGATACGCGTCCTTATTATATGGCCTAATTCTATTTTTAGCTTTGTTATTTTCGGTTATTTTTAAAAGTATTTTACCATTTCTTTTGGTAATAGGATTTGTTATTTTTTGGATTCAAAATAAACCGAAATTATTCTTAAAACGAGCCATTTTTTCGACTGATGAGTTACTGAGGGTTTATCATACGCCATTATTTAATTGGACAAACCAATCAATTCCTTAAATAGCGGAATTGATTGGTTTGTAAATTTAAAAAGACACCTATCGAAGTTCAAATTGGTACTGATAAAAAAATATTGATGGATTTTAAGTTGAATGAGACACACCAATTACCAGTTTTAACAGATAATATTAGTGCGTTGACCAAGATGAATTTTGATGAAAATCAAATGACGAATAGATACGAAGTATTACGATTTTTGCCAAATAATAAGGTTTCTAATAACGATGATTTCCAATGTTTACGAGTCACTAAATCCAAAAATCACATTCATATCTCTGCACCGGGAATAATAAATTCGCTTCAAATTGATTTACAAAAAGGTTTTTTGATTTATAAAAAATAGTTTACTGAATATTCAATTTCATTACAAAATATCGGAGATATTTATTACAGCGTCCCTGCGTATATGAGAAATCAATGGACTGTAAAATGGTATTTAGTAGAAAAAAGACTATCATACGAAACGGGTTTTTCACGTTCAATATTAGCGTTGAGCAAAATGTAGATATGGAATATATTGAGTTACATTTCAGAAATGAAATCAAAAAATTGAAAGCTCTTTTAGAATAAATTTCAGAATTATCCAATATTAATATTCGACGAGAAAATAGTTTGTAATCTGGTAATCTGTACGATACGACAAACTATTAAATCGTTCCATTTGGAAAAACCTTGATTTCAGAACCTTCTGCCACCAAAATATTATAAGGCAACTTACCATTTAATACTGCCCAGTTTTCGCCATATAATTTATCAAAATGAATATCTAACTCAAATCGAGTTTTGAGCGGATAAACTCGCCAGACTGGATGTTCGACTCGATACATGGAAATCTTTCCAGATTTTGACTGACCAAATCCCCACTCATGTTCTTTAAAAAAGTGTTCTGTTGTATCTTCTTTCGGGAAGTAAGGTTTATTATCCAACACAAATTTAAGTTCATGTTCTATTCCGTCTTTCTTCAAACGATGTAGAATCGTCAATTGATCTTCTTCGATTTCGTAATCAGAAGACATTTTAATTGTGGAATAATGTTCGTTATAAAAACGATTTGCAATCGTCGAAATACAAGCTTTTGGTACGAATTCACGAATAAAAACCACTCCTCGTTTTATATTTCCATCTTCATCTGTATGTCGAACATAAAATCGCAGATTCACTTCAGGAAAATTCACATGAAAAGGAATTTTTAATCCTTTAATACGAGTTTCCATAAAATCAAATGCGACAAAACTCACAAATGCTCGACCTTTATATAAGTCTAATTCTAAGCCTTTCGGCAAATATTCTTCTAATAAAAAGGGTTCTACATCATAAGTCAATAAAATTAAACGTCGCCATTCGGCAGTCAAAAATGGTTTCATAATTTTTAAATTCAATTTCAATGAATAGATATTTACCTGATAGTTGCGTAACTATCAGGTAAATATCTAAAAACAAGATACAGAAGTACCACTCATCAAAAATAAAGATTTGATGCTAAAGGAGTAATCACAAGTAATCTACCTGTTCTAATTCGTTATAATAAATAGGTTATTTATTGCCTGCTCCTTAAAACCCTTTTTATGATATATTATTCATTTGAATTGCATGTTAAATCGGAGAATGTCGAATTTTATCTTTAATACTCTGGATGAGTGCGGGAGAAACTTTTTTGCGGCTAATCTTGCTTCGCATAAATGTACGAAATGCTTTTTCTTTACTATATTTTTCTAAACACGTTGGACAACCTTTCATTTCTGCAAGTAAATCCCTTTCTTCTTGCTTATCCAATCCACCATCTAGGTATAAAACGACCTTGTCTGAAAACGTATTGCACGTATGATTCATTTCAAATGCTGATGCCATAATGATATTTTTTTAGAAGATAATACGATTGGAAAATACATTCCAATAAACGATCTCATCGGCATTATGAAGAATGACGTTTGGTATGAAAGTCAGATTTATTGTTTGTATGTAAGATGCGAAAAGCATATTCACTAAGTATTATCTAAGTTTATAAATAATTTTAATTGCTCTTTTTAAAGTTTAAATTGCTCAATTTTCTACAAAAAAGTTGCCGTATTTGGTATGATAAAAACACCTCACTGCTTACTGCAAACGGTCAACTATTAATTATTAATTACTTTTTGTATTTAGTGAATTTTTCCTATTTGGTTGGATGTCATATTTAACCACAGCTTGTGCTAAAAAATTCAAAAATTAGCTGCTTTTTTTCTACTACTTTTAAAAACCAAGTGTTTTCAATCGTTCCAGAAAGCTTATATGACAAAAAAAGGAACGATAAAATGAATTACTTTATCGTTCATTTAGCTCTTTTATGATTTATCAATACAGATAAATCATCCGTATCTACTTTCTTTTATCTTCAAAACCCATAGATTTTGCATATTCTCTTAACTGCTCTTTAAGCATATTTCTGGCTCTGTGCAGACGAGAACGAACTGTTCCTATTGGAATATTCACAATTTTTGAAATTTCCTCATAAGTGAATCCTTCAATATCACAAAGTAAGATAACAATTTTAAAATCTGGTGGTAATTTATTAATTGCAATGGTTACTTCATCACCCATCATAGATTCGAATATATCTTGACGCAAATCAGAATATCCAGCACTGCCGCCTTCTCCTTGTCCATCATGATAAATGATAAAATCCTCTAAATCAACCTTATGCGGCTGACGAGATTTTTTACGATATTGATTAATAAAAGCGTTCTTCAAAATTCGATATAACCAAGCTTTCGCATTCGTTCCAGGTTGATATTTATGAATAAAGCGGTATGCTTTTAAATATGCTTCCTGCACCAAATCATTCGCATCATCTTCGTTATAGACCAAATGATAAGCAAACGTATATAACGAGTCGATTTGAGGTAATAACTCTTCCTCAAATACCCTATCACGTCGAGCTTGTTCTTCCGCAGTTACAATAACTTCAGCTTGATTATCGCCTTCAGATTGTTCTCCATCAAACTCATTATCGAACTCATTTTGTTCGTCCTCCAGTAATTCGTTATCTTTTTCGTCTATTTTCACAATGCTAATTTTTTTCTGGATGCTTGAAACTATTTTTTATTCATTATTTTAGCAACCAGAAGTAAAATTAATAAATATTTTTGGTAACAGAATGTAAATTGGTCATTAGTCATTTAGCCTACCTCGAATACTCCGCGGTCATTATCAGTAAGCAAACTTTATATGTATAATCCTCCGAACTCAAAGATGTCTAAACGTTTCTTTGTTAACAACTCGTTAAAACTACTTATTTTTTGTCGTTTATATTACGAAAAAGTGGGTTTTAACGCACCAATGATGGTTTATACCTGTTAATAATAAGATATTTACGGAACAACTAAAAATCAAAAATATTATGAAAAAAATAATTTCATCAAGTCTAATTTTAACGCTTTTATTTATCGCAATAAGCTGTGGTCAAACAGCTCAGACACAATATGAAAGTTCTACAACTCCTAAAATGCAAGCGGTAGAAGAAATTGATATTGAAGAAGAACCAATACAAGCAGAAATAGAAGAAAAAGCCTTAAATCAGCAAGCCGCAGAAGAAAGTTCTCCCGCTAATGCCGAGATACCTTCAGAACTAAAACCTTCTAAGCCAAAGACTTC
>CAWVWD010000191.1:0-7813 GCA_963933585.1 uncultured Saprospiraceae bacterium | reverse complement strand
ACGCATTTATTTAAAATATTATCTTGTTTTTGTGTTTAAAATCAATTAAAAAAAATCTGGCGATTAAAAAATGTTCTTCTGTTACTTGATAAAAAAAGGCAAATCTGCCAGTTCGCACAGCAGGCAGGAATCAAGGCTTAATTGATTTTTAACAATCGAAATTATTGAAAGAACTAAACAGCCTGAAACTCGCTGCACTCAAACAGCAGTCTATTCTTAACACTTTTTCAATACTTTCAGCCTAAAATCAAAAATGCCAATCCATAACACCAATAGAAAATTACAATCATATTTCGGCACGTTCGCCCATTGTAAAATTAGGTCGCTCCACAAAATACACATTCCACCAATAATTTCTTTCAATACAAGTCAACGTCCTCCTTTATTCGTCCAAATATTTCCCAACCCAAATATCCAAATACCAAAACGTATTCTATTCCGACCATCCAAATATTTTCAAAATACTCCGCATAACTGTAATTGACGTAAGTCAAAAATATAACGGCTGACCAAATAATCGGATAACGGAAATTAGTAAACAAAGATAAAACGATCGGTAAAGCGACGTACCATGGATGAACAGTGGTTATACAAAAAAGGTAAAGTGTGATGGCAAAAAGCCATTGTTGTGGCAATTCGTTGAGGTTGGTAGATTTATTTTTTAACGCTTTCACCATAATTGTTATTCCGACGATTAAAGCTAAAGCAGGTCCAAGAACTTGAATCAAATTAAAGCCTAAAATCTTAAATCCTATCCAACGAAAAACGTAGTATAAACTGGCATTGAATTCAAATTTTTGAAAATAAAGATTTAAACTATTCCCGAAATTCTCCATAAAAAACGACCCTAAAAGTGGATAAAATAGGGCTAAAGTTACGGTTCCTACGATGACGAAATATTGGATACTTTTTCGCCAACCAAGTTTGTGAATTAAAAATGGTAAAAACATCAATGGTAATAATTTGGCTGCAATCGACAAAGCAAAAGCGATAGCGGAAACGTTAAATCGTTGCTGCTTTAATAAATGAAATGCTAATAATAAGAAAAAAATCATCGCTCCTTCAAAATGCAAATTGCCCATTATTTCAATGAGTATCAATGGATTTAAAGCATATAAAAGAATTTTTTTATTGGAAATATATTTATATAATAAAGTGATTGTTCCGATTTCGGCAGCGAGTAAGAAGAATTTCATAATAACGGAATTCCACCAAAAATCATCTATAAAAGTGGCTACATAGAATGTAAATTGTGCAATCGGTGGATAAATAGTAAAATAATTTGGCGAGTTTAATTGTTCATATAATTGATTACTCAATCCATTTGGAAAACTATTATTCATATAATTAGATGGCAGGGCATCAAAAGGATTCATTCCAATATGCCACAATTTTCCGTCCCAAATAAAACGAAAAATATCATCCGATAAATTCGGAAAAGAAAACAGTAAGATAAACCTTGCAAGTATTGCTATTACTATAAAGAACCGAACGGTCGTCCGGTCATTAGCGTTGCGATAAGCAAAAATAGATAAGCTGAATAATGCGGTATAAAGTAATATTAACTGGTAAAAATCGCTTCGTTCGGTAAAGAAACTAAGGAGAATTAAACATCCGATAAATAGTAATCCAATGATATATTTTAAAGATATTTTCAAGATATAAATATTTTTATAGCTGCAAAGGTATAAAGGTTTTACGACCTATGAATCCATAAACCTTTATACCTTTATACCTTTACAGCTATAATGAATAGGCAAGTCTATTTATTTTCCATAACTTTGAGGAAAATTTAAACACTTTAGTATGGGTAACAATATTTACCAATCTCTATTAAAAGCCAAAACAACACGAGAGAAGCAGTTTGCGGTGCTAATTGACCCAGATAAACTGAAAATGAATAATATTGATAATATCATTCATTTGGCAGAAAATGCCTCCGTTGATTATTTTTTTGTTGGTGGAAGTTTGCTGGTTAATGATGTGATGAATGATTGTATTGACAGGGTTCGAAAAGTATCGAATATTCCTATTATTATCTTTCCTGGTAGTACAATGCAAATCAATTATAATGCGGATGCCTTTTTATATTTGTCTTTAATTTCAGGACGGAATCCAGATTTATTAATTGGTCGTCATGTAGAATCCGCTCCGATGTTGCATCGTAGTCCGTTAGAAGTAATTTCAACCGGTTATATGCTTATTGATGGTGGTAAACCAACAACGGCTTCTTACATCAGTAATACACATCCGATTCCTCGTGATAAAGATGATATTGCATTATGTACGGCCTTGGCAGGCGAACTTTTGGGAATGAAAACCATTTTTATGGATGCTGGAAGTGGTGCAGAACAAGCCATAAGTACACGTATGATTCAAACGGTCAGCAGCCAACTCTCTATTCCTTTAATCATAGGTGGCGGAATCCGAACCCCTGAGAAAGCGGCAGCGAATGTTGCAGCTGGTGCAGATGTTATTGTAATTGGAAATGCAATTGAAAAAGACCCAACTTTATTAATAGAATTATCGGATGCGGTGCATTCTACTGTGCCTAATTTTTAAAAAATGAAACTTCAATGTGCAATTTATGGTTAGGCTTATTATTATTAAAAATAACAAAATAATTAAGAATTGAAGGGAACAATCATAAAATCTACAGGTAGCTGGTATTGGCTAAAGGATGAAAACGGAAAAGTAATACAAGCCAGAATTAAAGGGAAATTTAGAATTAACGGAAAAAAATTAACGAATCCTGTAGCCGTTGGTGATTTGGTAGAGTTTGAGGTGGAAAAAACGGAAGCTGCACACGGGATGATTAAAAAAATCTTGCCCCGTCAAAACTATATCGCCAGACAATCGTCACACAAACGACTTCATTTACACCTCTTGTCTGCTAATATTGACCAAGCTATCTTATTTACAACGATAAAAAGCCCAAAATTAAAACAAGGTTTCATTGATAGATTTCTTTTGATGACTGCTCCTTTTGATATTCCTACCTATATCATTATCAATAAAGCGGATATTTATGACGAAAAGGATTTGAAGATTTTCCGTAATCTAAAAGTGATTTATGAAAAAATCGGCTATCATGTTGTGTTAATTTCGGCTTTGAATGGAACGAATATCAAGGAGTTAGAAATAATTCTGAAGGATAAAATTTCATTAGTTAGTGGTCATTCCGGTGTTGGAAAGTCTACGCTTATCAATACGTTACAACCTCAGCTGGACTTACGTACACAGGATATTTCAGATCATTCCGGAAAAGGACAACATACGACGACATTCGCAGAAATGCATGATTTGACATTTGGCGGAAGCATTATTGACACACCCGGAATCAAAAGTTTGGCGTTTAATCACTTGACGGAAGTAGATATTGCTCATAACTTTTTAGAGTTTTTTAGAGCTTCAAAGGACTGTCGCTTCAACGATTGTTTACATATGAATGAGCCAAATTGTGCGGTAAAAGAGCGTATTGAAAATGGCGAAATAAGTTCCTTACGATACAATAACTATCTACAGATTATCAGCGAAATCAGAGAGCAGAATTATTGGGAGTTGAATACGAGTTTATAATATTTTTCGTACGTTTCAATTTTGAACTATATAAGTTACCTGAGTTACCTAAGTTTTATAATTCACTTTGTGAATCTTTCTCGTCTTTCGGCTTTATCGAAATCAAGCGTTCCATAAACTTCTATGGTTCAAAATTCATTTTCAAATCTTGTTAAATTCATATAAAAAATTAGGACTTAAAAATTAAAAAGTGAGTCAATGCTGTTTAGAAAATCGGCATAATCTACTACCATATTATGCCGTATTCATTTAAATGCTATTTTTTTTACCAAAAAACAACTTTTAAATCTATTTTTATTGTTTTTGGATAAACTCTTGACTGTCTAATAATAGAAATATTTACTTTCTAGAGAAGTAAATTTAACACCTCAAATTTTCAGCGTCGCCATCATTACAAAATGTTATGTCCTTATATTTAGTATTAATTATTATCGCAGTCTTACTTTTAATACCTATCGGGACAAGAATTTATTTTTTGGACCCTAAAAATCCTTTACATCGTTCTACCGCCTTATCAAGTTTTTTAATTGGTGTGGTCGGAGTAATAGAATATCAAATCGGACATACGACGACAGTAGAAGAGGTAGCACATTTAGCATTATTTCACTCTTCTTCTGCATTAATACTTATCTATGTCACCAGTTTAGGAGCTTATTATTATGTCGCTCCACATTCTGAATTTTGGAAAAAATGGGGCTTTTATTCCATTATTGCCTTAGCGATTCCTCCATTAATTGTGATTTATAATTTATTCTTTGAAGGTGCTATTCTGGATACAAATCATCAATTCATTGATGAAAAATGGCAATATACTGTATTACAAGACGGATTCATTCCAACGATTTATGGCAGTTCATTTTTACTCCTGCAGCTTTACTTATTTATTAGTCATTTCATTGCTTATCGAAAGTCAAAATATAAAAGAGATAAGTTTTGGCGATTATTATTATTAATTGTTTTCACTACGACTCCAGGATACCTTATCTATACTTTCATTTATGGTGTAAATGATCAAGAATTAGGCGATTATGGAATGACTCCGTTTTTAGCAATTGTCATTTTTGTCATTGGTTGGATCTATACGAATTTCAAATTATTTGAAATAAGCCCTATTGTTGCCATTGATAATATTTTGGATTCTATGTCGAATATTATCATCATTACAGATAATGATTTTAATATTAAATATGCCAATAAAGCACTTGAAAAAATCGGAATAAAACGTAAAGATGCTACCGGAAAATCACTGATTCGAGCTGCTCAAAAATTTGGAAATCTTGGACCAGAACGATTTGAACTAATTCGACAATTAAAACAAACTGAAAAGCGAGAACGGACTATTATGTTCGATATTAATAATCGAATTTATCATTTATTAATGACCGTTCTGGCTACATATAATCAGCAAAACATTAGAATTGGCTACGTTTTCGCCTTAATAGATTTAACGGAAACCGTAGAAACTCGAAATCAATTAACAAATTATACGCAACAACTGGAACAGTCCAATAAGGAATTAGAAAGCTTCGCCTACATTGCTTCGCATGATATGAAAACGCCACTTCGAAATATTGTGAGTTTTTTGAATCTTCTTGAGCGAAAGCTCAAAAATCATGATGATAAAGATATTCATGAGTTTATTGAGTTTGCAAGTTCGAATGCTCGATATATGCACAGCTTAGTTCAGGACATTTTGGAGTTTTCTAAAATATCAAAAACGGAACAAAGCTTCGTAGACGTTGATTTACAAGAAGTTGTGTTAAGTATTATTAGTCATTTTCCTGATTATATTCAAGATAAGAATGCAAGTATTGAATTTGGTATTCTACCAGTAATCACGGCAAATAAAATTCAAGTTCATCAACTATTTCAAAATCTAATTGAGAATGGAATAAAATATAATGAAAGTGACACGCCAAGTGTAAATATTCAAATTTCGGAAACGGAAAACTCTTTGCAAGTTACTTTTGAAGATAATGGAATTGGAATCTCAGAAAAATTTCATAAACAGATTTTTGATATATTTAAGCGTTTGCATAATGACACAACATATCAAGGTACTGGAATTGGTTTAGCAATTTGTAAAAAAATAATGGATTTACATAATGGCGATATTTATGTGGAATCAAATGACGGTATTGGAAGTCGTTTTGTTGTTGAGTTTCCAAAGGAATCGTCCAAAAATTAAAAATTTAAGTTAGAGGAGTAAATGATAAATAATCTATCTGTTCTGACGAATTAGATCGGATAGGCTACTTCTTACCTATCCCATAAAACGATAAGTATTTAATAATTAATATTCAATATTATAGATGCCTGCTATTATTACATTATTGATTTCATTATTAGTTCTATTACCGATTATCACGAGGATTTATCTATTAAATCCGGAAAGTCCGCTCCACCGTTCTATTGCGACTTCTGGTTTAGTATTGATTAGTATTGGTATTTTAGAATACGAAATAGCGAATATAATATCCTTAGAAACGGTCAGATATTACGCTTTGTGGCATAACTTATTATCCATGTTGTTACTTTATATGGCGAGTTCTGTTGCTTTTTATTTTGCAGCTCCATTTTCTGAATTATGGAAAAAGGTTGGACTTGTGATTGGCTTTCTATTAGTGATTCCGATGATTATAATCATCTATAATTTATTTTTTAATGGAATCGTATTAAATACGAATCACGAAATCATTAATGGCGAATGGCAATATGATATTAATAATAAAAGATTCATTCCGTTACTATTTAATGTTTGGGTTTTTATAATTGCTGTTTATATGGCGTTAAGTCATTATTTTGCCTATTTACATGCGAGTAGTAAAACAGATACAATATTAAAATTATTACTCTTCATCGCTTTTACGATTGTTCCATTAGTTTTTGTTGCTCAGTTTATTTTTCCCGTTATTGCGACGAATAAAGAAAATTATAATCTTACGCCTTACGTCGCTATAATTTTTATTATAATTTCTTGGATTTATACAAATTTCAGATTGTTTGAGATTAATCCAACCGCTGCTATTGATAATATTTTAAAGTCTATGTCCAATATTATTATTATTACAGATAATGATTTGAAAATTAAATATACGAATGATACGTTTGAAAAGTTCGGTATCCACCGAGAAAATATATTAAATCAATCTTTAATAAGTTTGGCAAAAAAATACGGAGAAATTTCAAAAGAAAAGTTTGACTTAATTGAAAGCTTAAAAAAAGGAGAACAAGAGGAACAAACGCTTGCTTTCAAGATAAATGGACAAAATTTCCATTTATTAATAACCGTCTCTTTGGTTTACAATCAACAAAATACTCCAGTCGGTTATCTATTCGCTTTAACCGATTTGACGGAAACGGTAGAAGCCCGAAACCAGCTGAAGGACTATTCTGAACAGCTGGAACAGTCAAATAAAGAACTGGAAAGGTTTGCATATGTCGCTTCACATGATATGAAATCACCTTTGCGAAATATCATTAGTTTCTTATCATTGATTGAGCGAAAATTAAAAAATAATCCGGACAAAGATATACATGAGTTTATCAATTTTGCAAGTTCCAATGCTCGTTATATGCACACCTTGGTACAAGATATTTTGGAGTTTTCTAAAATTTCAAAAGTTCACGAACAAAACGATATTGTAAATTTAAATGATATACTTCCAGAAGTAATCAATAATTTATCCGAGTATATTAATGAAAATAATGCTACTATTAATTTTGAAGATTTACCAACTATAAAAGTAAATAAAATTCAGATTAAGCAATTATTTCAAAATCTGATAGAAAACGGCGTGAAGTATAATGAAAATAAAAATCCGACTATAAATATTCGTGTGAATAAAAGTAAAAAGATGCTTAAAATTACTTTTGAGGATAATGGAATCGGAGTTTCAGAGAATTTTCACGAACAAATTTTTGATATGTTTAAACGATTACACAATAATACGGTTTACCAAGGGACAGGAATTGGTTTGGCGATTTGTAAAAAAATTATGGAATTACATAATGGAAATATTAAGATTAGTTCTAATGAAAATCATGGTTCAACATTTACACTTGAGTTTCCGATAAATCAGGAAATAAATCAGGAAATAAGTTAAGAAATGAGGGACTAATAGCTTTCACTAACTCCGAATACAAATGTATCAGCCAATAATAAAGGTCAACAATCATCCCCTATAATACGTCGAGCAATCATCCCTTTCAATTAAAAAAATACTAGTCCTAT
>CAWVWD010000190.1:0-7840 GCA_963933585.1 uncultured Saprospiraceae bacterium | reverse complement strand
TTGAGTTTTAATACACCACTAAAACCTATGAGGTTTCTATGACCATCAAAAATTCACTATTCCTCCGTCCAAAAATCAATCAAATAATCCTCCAACTCTACACCCTCAATCGAACTAAAACTATGTGACAAAACCAATTGATAATGTTTGTTGTATTCTAAATTTACTTCAAAAGTAAACGCTTTATCGTCATTTGACCAACCGATTATATTTTCAACTCGCATCACGTTTTGTTCGCCCAAATCACCCAATTCAAAACCTCGAAAACGAGTATCCATTTTGGTAGAAAATTCGATGGTGACTCGTTTGATATTTGGATTGATATTTTTGCTACCGTTTTCGAATTCGATAATATTGGTTACCATCGGACGATTTTCTTGATAAGACGTTTTGAGTTTCGCAATTGATTTATTGAAATAAGTCATTTTATCAATAAATTCTTCAACTGTTTTGTCGTTGGTATAATCTAATTCAATGAGCGTTTTGATGGCGGCTTGTTTGTTTTCCATTTTGTTATAATAATGTTTCGCCATATCGTAACCCAAAAAGTAACCTAAATCTCTGGTATTAAATTGATTTTCGTAATTACTCCAAAGCCAATAGCGATAATAATTATTAAACATTTCCTTTAGAAACTGCTGCTTCACCCTACTTTTATTTGTATTTCCATAAATAATTGCAGGTGCTTTTGAAGTTTGCTTAGTTGCCTTTTCGGCAATAAATTCCGCTACACCTTCTCGCAAACACTGTGTCAAAAGATTGGCTTCGAGTGCTGTTTTTTGTTGCGTATGTACGAATTCGTGAACATTTAAAAAGACAATATCGGACATCGGATTATTAGCAAAATGATTTTTTAAATGCGTCATTTCTTTAGGAAATTCTGCTGTAATCGTTGCATTATTCGTCATCGAAACTTCGCTACCAATAAGTACCAAACTATCCATCGTTGTGCCGCCCGTTCGGAAAACACCAACCGTGAAATAGACTTTTGCAGGTTTTAAATCAGGATAAACGGCTCGTAATTGCTCAATTCCTTGATTGATTTGAGTACCAATATTTTTCGCTTTTTCCATATTTGGACGAATGGATTCCCAAAATTTCGGATAGGCGTTAATTGCCAATAAATATTCTTCTGGCGTGTAATTTCTTGCCGCCATAATTGCCGATAAACCTGGCGTGCCTTTATCTAAGTAAAGTGTTTGTAAATACTGCATTTGTGCGGTGCTGTCCGAAGTCAAAACAATGCTATCGTAAGCTATCCAAAAGTTATCAATATCAGCGGTGATCACGTTTTTATTGGTTTGCTCGCAACTAATTATTAATAAACTTGCTAAAAAAATTAAAAATAGATTTTTCATATGGTTATTTTGATGGACTATTTTATTAATTAAATAAAAGGGAAAAAGGAAGGTGATTAGATACGAATTTTAACATTTAATATTTGATTTTTAATTTATTGAAATAAAAAAAAATGTATAATTCATGAAGGATTTGCACCTCTAATTTATTCAAAATTTATCATATATTTACACAAAAATAACTAAATAAAACTACAAAAAAATGGTAGAATCCTACAAAAAAAACCCCAAATTAGAAACTCATTATGATTCAATAGTAATTGGTTCGGGAATGGGCAGCTTAACGACTGCAGCGATTTTGGCGAAAGAAGGACAGAAAGTTTTGGTCTTAGAACGACATTATACGGCTGGCGGATTTACGCATGTTTTTAAGCGAAAAGGTTATGAATGGGATGTTGGGATTCATTATATCGGAGAAGTTTCTCGTCCGAATAGTATCATCAAAAAACTGTTCGATTATATCAGCGATGATAATTTGAAATGGGCAGATATGGGTGAAGTGTACGATAAAATTATCATTGGCGATAAGCAGTATGATTTCGTAAAAGGCGTGACGAATTTTAAAGCCAAATTAGTAGAATATTTTCCTGGAGAAGAAAATGCGATTTCAAAATATGTAGAATTGGTTTTTGCATCCAATAAAGCGAGTAAAAATTTCTTTATTGATAAAGCAATGCCGGAATTAGTCAGTAAAATGACGGGTGGTTTGATGCGACGTGCTTACTACAAATATTCGGATAAAACGACTTACGAAGTCCTAAAATCTTTGACCGATAACGAGGCATTAATCAAAGTACTTTCGGGACAATATGGCGATTATGGTTTGCCGCCAAAGCAAAGTAGTTTTGCGATGCACGCCACAGTTGCCCGACATTATTTTAGTGGTGGAAATTTTCCAATTGGGGGTTCTTCGCAAATCGTGGAAACCATCGAACCTGTAATTTCGAAAGCTGGAGGGAAGATTTTAGTAAGTGCTGGCGTCGAAGAAATTGTAGTCGAAAATAACAAGGCGACTGGCGTGAAAATGAAAGATGGTAAAATTCTAACCGCTGACAATATTATCAGTGGAGCAGGGATTATGACGACGTATAATAAATTATTACCAACGGCTGTAGCCGAAAAACACGATTTGAAATCGAGGTTAGAAACCGTTCAACGGTCGGTTGCTCATTCGTGTTTATATATTGGTTTGAAAGGTTCACCCGAGGAATTGAAATTACCGAAATCGAATTATTGGATTTATCCCGGTGACTTAGATCATGATGGTTGTATCGAACGATATTTGGCGAATACGGACGAACCATTTCCGGTGGTTTATGTGTCGTTTCCGTCAGCGAAAGACCCTGATTGGAGTAACCGTTATCCTGGACGAAGTACGATAGATATTATCACTTTAGTACCTTATGAAATGTTCGAAAAGTGGGACGGAAGTCGATGGATGAAACGGGGCGAAGATTATGAAGCATTGAAGGAAAAAGTCGCTCAACGATTGCTGAATGAACTGTTTAAACAGTTGCCACATTTGGAAGGTAAAGTGGATTGCTACGAACTTTCTACGCCTTTGACGACGAAGCATTTTATCAATTATGATAAAGGTGAAATTTACGGATTAGATCACACTCCAAAACGTTTCCGCCAAAAACATTTGAAACCTCGGACGCCAATTAAAAATTTCTATTTGACTGGTCAAGATATTGTTACGGCTGGAGTTGGAGCCGCTTTATTTTCTGGTGTTTTGACGACTGTAGCGATGACTGGAAAGAATGTTTTGAAGAAGGTAATGCGTTGAAAAGTTGGTAGTGAAAAAGGTTTAGTCAGGCTAAACCTTTTTCTATTTTAGGGCGAAACCACCAACTCTTTACTTCATCATTTTTAAAGAAAACCAACCTAAAATCCCAATAATTAAGATCATAATTGTCCAAAGCCAAAGCTTATTTTCAAATAACGGTTTCACCTTTTCTTTTGTGTTTTTTTGTAAAACGATTTCACTTCCCAAAGTCAGGTTTTTCAAATCTGTTGGAATGGTATTCATAAAGCGATTGATGTCGTAGTTTGGTGTTCGGCTGTTCGGTTTACCATAATATAAGCTATATTTCGCAGTTTCGGAAAATCGACTAACTAATTGATAAACAGTACCTTTTATACTTATATTTTCTAAAATTAGCGGTTCGTTATCATTGTTCTTAATCGTTATTTTCAGCTTTTGTAAAACGGTATTTCCAAAATGGAATTCATTTTTTTCAATCGAACTTAACGTTCCGGAAGTCAGCGTATTATAAGAATATTGCCAACCTTTATCGGTTTTGAAACTATCCGAAACGAATTGGATTTCCATTTTTCGGTAATAATCAACCTTATTTTTGAACGTCAAATCAAGGTGACTCGCAGAAACAGGTAAACCTAAATCCATGAAAATTTCCGTTTGTTTCGTCGCCTTTTTTACCTTGCTTTCCAGTTTTTTGATTGGATGGTTTTGGTAATTTCCTTCCGTGAGATTACTTAGCCTAATTTTCGTATTTGCTAATTTGGGATCCGTTTTACTTTTTACCAATAATCGCAAATAACGGTATTTTGCATTCGGAAAAATAACTTTCGTGAACTTATAATCTGTCCATTGATTTTGAATCGAAACAATGCGGTAATTCTCTGAAAGTATAAACCATTCTCGTTGATTTTGGCTGCCTTCCAAATTTATTTGCCAATCAAAATTCGATTGATTAAACTCAAAGTATAATTGATTAATCGCTTCATTTGTTGGAATTTCAAAAGTATAATAATAACCATTTTCGTTATGTGATGTATTTAAAGTCTTAAACGAAATTTCTCTGTTTTCGATTTTTTGCACTTCAAATGTCACCAAATACGGTGCTTCAATCGTATCGTTATTCGCTGTAATTCCGATGATTCGAATGTCCGAAAAATTGGGTGATATTTTACCGAAAAGTTCATTTGGTAAAAGGATTTTGTGCCAATCTTCAGTTGGTTCTTCGATACTTCGTTGATAGTTAAAATCTTCGATTTGTCCATAAGAATAGAAGCAAAGGAAGAGGCACAAATAGGTTAATCTTAGTTTCATTTTCTATAATTTAGAAACTGTGTCGGTTTTCAAAACCGACACGGTTTAATTTTGATTGGTAAACTTTAAACTTCTTCCTCATCAACAATAACATCCTTAAACTTATTATATAAGAACGAAATGATAAGTAACAAAATCCCTAAAGCGACCAAAACGATGGTTTTAGAAATCGTATTTAAGTGTGAAATATCGTAAGCAAAAACCTTATAAAGCGTCAAGGCGAATAATGAAATCGCTGCAATACGCAAGTGCTTTTTACTTTTCCAAATGCCTAATGCAATGAGCATCAAAGCATAAATACCCATAATAATACTAATTCCGAATTCACTTGCTTTAGAAACGTCCGCTACTTTCATCCAAGCGATAAACTCGCTTGTAATTATCCAAAGGATAGAAATATGTAAAAGAATGTCAAATGGAATGCGTAATTTTTTGACAATAAAGCCTTCTTGAATATATCGGTAACAAGTGAATAAAAGTCCACCTAAAACCGCAAATGAAAGATATTTTATACCAATATAAAAACTATTTTCGGAATAATAATCAGGTGTTTGTGTGCTGAAATAACTTTCTTGTAATATGCCTAATTCATAAATCCCTGCGACCAAAAAGCCGATGATTATGACGGTATTAATCGTCAAATTTAAGAAAGACAACGACTCATTTTTTACTTTCTTTATATTGATAAATGACAAAATTATCATAAAAACCATCGTATAATTCAATAACCAAATATTACTAAATGACAATAAATCATTGTTATAATAACGGTCGGTATAATCTTCATTATCAATTGGAATTTCTAAAATCGAATCTTGGTAAAGTTGTGCAAAGTGATTGCCAATCTCGAGGTAAAAAGCAATGAAAATTGAAATCAAGAAAACCGATGGAACAATAAAATCATAAACGGATGCCCAGATATTTTTGGTAGAAAATGGCGATGTAAATTTTGGATTTCGATTGAAAAAATGAATAAACCCAAATGCGGAAATAAACAAAACCGAAGTTAGAAAGTGAACATTAAATATCGGTGTAATCTTATTTTCTAGACCTGCTGCGTAATAACGATAATATCCTGTTCCCCAATCTTGCAAAAGACTGAATAATGCTAAAGTCATCAACGGAACCGCAAATTTTTCGTAGAATGGAACTTGCTTCGTTCGTCCAATCCAAAATAATAGAGCCGCCTCAACTGCCCATAAAAGTGTCACCCAATTTCCGTCTAACTGAATTGGAATCGCAATCGTGATAAAGACCAAAACCAAACCTAAAACAAGATAAAGTAGCTTTTCATTATATAACTTTTGCTTATAGATTATCGTACTTACAGCGAAATGAATAACGGCATTTATCAACGCAAAAAAGCCTAAATAATTTTTAAGAGGAGAATCGGAATCACCTAAAATGAAGTAACCAACGACAAAGAAAATAAGAGAATTTAGCAATAAAATAATCGAATTTTTGATCTCGAATTGTTCCTTTTTAATTAATTTATAAGCTAAAAAAGTCAAGTAGAACGTAATGAAAAATACGGTTGCAAAACCAATCGCAACACCGAAATATTCACTCGAATCATAATTTGTAACAAACCAAAAAAGATAAATGAACCAAGTAAACGCAAAGGCTGCGTAATACAACGATTTCCAATACCTCTTAAACGCAATCACTAAAATCCCGATATTAATAATAGTAACATAAGTAAAAAATGCCAGCATATTGCCCGAGCCACTACTCAAGAAAAACGGTACGGCATAAGCACCGACCAAACCAATATGTGCAATAATTGGCTTATCGTAATTCAAGGAAGCAATGACCGTAAAAACGGTAAACATTAGCATCAAGACAAACGTCATGAGTTGCGGAATCAATCCATAGAAATCGTAAGCTGCAAATGTGATAAAGTACATTATCGCAATCGCTCCACTTACCAAAACGGCACTGTAATTTTCGTATTTTTCTTTTAATTTGATGCCAAATACCAACAAACCAATCCCAACCAAATAACCCAAAATAATCCGAGTCAATGGACTAATCAAGTCATGTTCAATCGTATATCTCGCACCAATCACGACACCAATTATCATAATCAAAATACCGATTTTAGAAATTAGGTTTTCACCAATGAACTGCTCCAAATTCTGCGTAAATATTGGTGTTTTTGGTTCTTGAGTAAGAATTTTTGACGTTGTTTTCTGTTGTTGAAAATAATCTACAATGTGATTTTTTTCTTTTTCCTCTTCAAAAATTATCGGTTCTTTGACTGTCTTTACCGTTTCCGTCACAACTGGAACTTTCACTTTTTCTTCCGAAATTTCGGTTTCTTTTTTCGACCATTTTAAGATTTGAATTTCATTTCGTAAAGCTTTCATCTCTTTCAAAAAAACAGTTTGTTCTTCTAAAAGAAGGGCTAATCTTTTGTCGAGTTCGTTTATTTTATCGTTTTCATTCATGGATGATTCTTTTTTGGTGAAATTGATAAAGGTGAAAATAGGGATAATTAGGCGATAAATGGTGAAATTGAAAATGAGACGATAGAAATATATTGTTTGTGTTTGAAATAATTTGCTTATATTTTGTGGTGATAAACTATTAAAAAAAATATTCAGACAAACTATCTTTATGAAAAACCTTAATATTACACGAGAAGATTTTATGAATTTTTTCAGAGATGATGAAAAACTCAATTTACTTAGCGCTGATGATCGAATAGAAGTATTTTCTCAAATATTAATTGGAAGTTCTGATTTTACAAAAGAACTTTTAGATGAAATTTTATCAGATTATAGCGTTCCTAACCTTGAAATAATCGAAATAGAAAATGGCAAAAAACAATTGGACAAGAGAAGAAACAATAATTGCTTTTAATGTGTACTGCAAAATACAATTTAAAAATAGTAGTAAGACGAACCCGACAATAATTAAATATGCCAAAATTATAGGAAGATCGCCATCTGCTTTAAATATGAAAATTGGTAACTTCGGTAGGCTTGATCCTGAATTGAAAAAAAGAGGTATTACAGGGCTGCGGAATGGTAGTAAATTAGAAGAAATCATTTGGAATGAATTTAATGGTAACTGGGAAGAGTTAGCTTATGAAAGTCAACGTTTGATTGCAATGTTTGAGAATAAAACAATTGAAGAAGTTTCAGATATTAATTTAGATGATATTGAATTTCCAAAAGGTAAAGAGAGGGAAACTATTGTTAAGCGTAGAGTGAATCAAAGCTTTTTTCGGTCAACTATTTTATCATCATATAATCTTAAATGTGCCATAACAGGGCTGCCGATACCCGAACTTTTGGTGGCAAGTCATATCGTCCCGTGGGCAAAAGATAAAAATAATAGATTAAATCCACGAAATGGTATTTGTCTAAATTCTATTCATGATAAGGCTTTTGATAAAGGA